>JANMHY010001031.1:0-1948 GCA_031375525.1 Burkholderiales bacterium | reverse complement strand
CGTCGTGCTGCCGTGCACTTCGTCATGCACGCGCACGCGGCCGCCTTCGAGGCGCAATCGAAACGCCTCATGCACGTTTGCCAGCCGCAGCGCAATGAAGTAGCAGGCCAGCGACAAGCCGCCGCCCTCGCGCGCCGCCAGCGCTGCCTTCAGCCGCGACACGTCCAGGCGCACGCAGACGTTGAAGTACGGCTTGTCGAAATGCCGAAAGAATTCGAACGCATCGCGTCGCGCCCAGGCGGTGGTGTCGAGATAGTCAGCCATGCCGCGATGCTACGGGAGCCGTCGTCGCATGGAGGCCCGCCGCGGCCGTTGTACCCTTGCGCTCCCGCGCAGACTGGCTGACAGCACCACAACATGTTCGGCTCCTCCAAACCCGTCGTCCTCAGCTATGGCAGCCGCCGCCAGCGCGGCTGGCGCCCGCCTGGCTGGCTGCTGCTGCTGCTCTTCGGTATCGCCGTTGGCGCCGGAGGTCTGTGGCTGCTGCAGGAAGAGTACTTGCCGCCGCGCCTGTCGGCCGAAGCCTCGAGCGAGTTGCGCAGCGCCTACGAACAAGCCGATGTCGAGCGCAAGAGCCTGAAGACGCAACTGGCCTCGACGACGCAGCAGCTCGACGCCGCGAAAGCCACCACGCAACGCCAGAGCGAAGAGCTCGCCGCGCCGCGCGCCGCCGCACAAAAACTGCGCGACGACATGGGCGCGCTGATTGCCGCACTGCCCGCCGACCCGCGCGGCGGCGCCGTCGAAGTGCGCACCGCGCGCTTCGTGCCGCAAGGCAACGCGCTGGCGTACGACGTCGTGCTCACCCGCGAGCGCGACACCGCCAAGCCGCTGGCCGGCGTGATGCAGTTCAGCGTGCTCGGCCTGACCGCCCGCGGCGTCGAAACCACCGTGGCGAGCAAACCGGTGGACGTGTCCGTCGGCGCGCACGCGCTCGTGCGCGGCAGCCTGCCGTTGCCCGACGGCGTGCGCGCACGGCAAGTCACCGTGCAGGTGCTCGATGCGCCCGGCGGCAAGACGCTGGGCATGCGCATCATGCTGGTCAAGTAGCGGCCTCGGATGGACCGGCTGTTCTTCGTTCTCGGCAGCGCGAGCGCCGGCATCGCCGTGGCCCTCGGCGCCTTCGGTGCGCATGCGTTGAAGGCGCGGCTGTCGCCCGACATGCTCGCCGTGTTCGAAACCGGCGTGCGCTACCAGATGGCCCATGCGCTGGCGCTGCTCGCCGTGGCCTGGGCGTGCACGCGCTGGCCACAGAGCGCGGCAGTCACTACCAGCGGCTGGCTGTTCGTCGCCGGCACCGTGTTGTTCTCGGGCAGCTTGTACGCGCTCAGCCTGACCGGCGTGCGCGGCCTGGGCGCCGTCACGCCGATCGGCGGCGTGGCCTGGCTCGTCGGCTGGGGATGCGTGGCTTGGGCGGCGGCAACGCAGGGTGCGGGCGCACAATGAATACGCACGCCAGAGAGTCGCCAAGGAGCTGACCATGGAGGGACCCAACAACACCGCTGCCGGCGCCATCGAAGCGCGCGCGGTCGACGCGGGCCGCGGCCTGGCCTGGTGGACCGAGGGCTGGGCGCTGTTCACGCGCAGTGCGCTGCTGTGGGTGGCGCTGGCCGTGATCCTGATCGTCGGCTTTGCGCTGGTCGGCATGGTGCCGCTGCTCGGCTCGCTGGCCACGGCCCTGCTGACGCCCGTGTTTTTTGCGAGCTGGCTGGTGGCAGCACGCAAGGTCGAGAGCGGCGGCACCCTCGAAGTGGCGGACCTCTTCACCTGCCTCCAGGGCGACCGGCTGACGCCACTGATCATCCTGGGCGCGCTGTTCGCCGCCGCCACGCTGGTCATGCTGCTGGTGGCGGGCGTGTTGGGCGCCGGCGCCGTCTTCGGCATGATGGGTGGCGGTATGCGCGGCGACAGCGCCGTCAGCATGATGTCGGCCATGGGCGCCGGCCTC
>JANMHY010001018.1:0-16218 GCA_031375525.1 Burkholderiales bacterium | reverse complement strand
CTCGGCCAGGTCGCCGCTCGCAGTCGTTGGCGCCCAGGCTTCGATGCGCGACAGCGCGCGCAGCGCAAAGCGGTCGGGGGGATCGACGCCGGCGAAGCCTTGACGCGCCTGCTGCAGCCGGTGCAGGCAGAGGTAGCTCGATCGCCCCTTCAGCAGCGCCACGCGCACCGGCACGCCGAGCGCATCGACCAGCCGCGGCAGGTCGCGCAGAAAGAGTTGATCCTGCAAGCTCTTCGTTGCGGTGGAGACGAGAGCGCGCTTGCCCGAAAGCAGCAGGGGCACGAGGTACGCGAACGTCTTGCCGACGCCGGTGCCGGCCTCGGCGACGAGGGCCTCGCAGTCGTCGATCGCCGCAGCCACGGCCTGCGCGAACTGCTGCTGCACGGCGCGCTCGGTGTACTGCGGGTCGGCCGACGCCAGCGCGCCGCCGCTGCCGAAAGCGTGCGCGACCGCCTCGGCCAGGGTGTTGCTTGCCTCAGTCACGCGGGCTCGGGCGGATCGACTAGGACTTCCAACTGGGAGATCTGATCGCGCAGTCGCAGCCTGCGCTTCTTCAAGCGGCGCAGCGCCAGATCATCGAGGGGCATTTGCTCGGCGGCGCGGTCGATCAGGTTGTTCAGATCGGCATGCTCCATGCGCAGCTCGATCAGGCGCCGCTGGGGCGAGTGCAGGTTCTGGTCCATCTTTTGCCGACGAGTGTAGGCGTGCGGCACGAGTTCACATCCGGGCAACAACATCCGCTGTGCCAGGGGGCCCTTCCCGTATATTCGGTGCATGCCGTCGCCTGTCGCTTCGCAGCCCGCCTACCGTCTGAACGCCGCCACCGGTATGCACCGTGGCGATCGCCAGTACCAGCAAGACCAGGTCGAGTTCATCGCGCACACGCGCGTGCCCGGGTGTGCGCTCGCCGTGCTGGCCGACGGCATGGGCGGCAAGAGCGGCGGCCGCAAGGCGGCCGACCAGGTGGTCATGGTGGCGCGCCAACTCTACGAGCGACACGTGCCGGAGAAGGACGATGCGCCCGATCTGCTGCGTCAGGTGGTGCAAGAGTCGCACACGATGATCAAGCTGACCGCGATGACGGCCGAAGAAGAGCCGCACAGCACGATCGCCGCCTTCATCATCGGGCCCAACCGGCGCTGCGTCATCGTGCATGCCGGCGACTCGCGGATCTATCACTTCCGCGGCTCGGAAATGGCCAGCCGCACGATCGATCACTCTTATGTGCAGCGGCTGATCGACGAAGGCCAGATCACCGAGGAAGAAGCCAACACGCACGCGCAGTCGAACCTGCTGACCGGCTGCCTCGGCACCCATGCCGACCCGCCGCTGGCGGTGCGCGAGCTGGGCACGCTCGAAGTCGGCGACTCGGTGCTGGCTTGCAGCGACGGCCTGTGGCACTACTTCACGCCGCGCGAGATCGGCGCCATCGTGCACACGCTGCCGGCGCGCGAGGCCAGCGAGATGCTGGTCTCCAAAGCGCGCCAGCGCGCCCGCGGCGGCGGCGACAACTTGTCGCTGGCCCTGGTCCGCGTCGAGACGCTCGAGAACGTGCCGCGCCGCTGAGCAGTCAGCGCGCGGCTGCTGAAGCCGCACTTGCAGCGGGCACGGGCAGCGTTGGGGACGGCGGCTTTTTCGCGTTGCGCTCGATGTTGCGTTGTTCGACCGCTGCGCGGTGCGCCGCCGCCTCTTCGGTGCGGCGCTTCGAAGCGGCGGCGCGCTTTGCCGCCGCTGCTCGCTCTTCGGCTGCCGCTGCCGCACCGCGACGACGCGCATCGGGCGGCGTTGCCACCTCGGACTCGACCGCCAAGGCCGCACGTGCCGGCGCCGTATCCGCACGCGGCGCTGCTGCCGGCGGCTGGCGCGATTCGTCCTCGCGCGACTGCGCGTCCTGACGCTGGCGGATGCGCTCCTGGCGCTCCGCTGCGCGGCGCTTCCTCTGCTCATCGTCGAGCAATGCGCGCTGCCGGTCGAGCTGGTGCAGCGCGGCCCGCCGCTCGTCACGCACCTGCGCCACACACGCCGAGACCGCGAAGCGCTGCGCGCAGGCCGCCTCGCCGGCACGCGCCCGCGCGATGACCTCGCCGCGCTCACGTTCGATGCGGCGGCGCTGTGCGGCATCGTCGTCGGCCGCATGCGCCGCGGACACTGCCAATAGCAACAGCGCCAACAGGCTAAGTGATCGACGTATCGACATCGCGCCGCTCCAGGGCCAGGAACTCGGCCGACTGCATCTCCATCAGGCGAGACACCGTGCGTGGAAACTCATGGGCCAGCGGTCCTTCCGGGTACAGCGCCTCGGCCGGCACTTCAGCCGACATGATGAGCTTGACGCGCCGGTCGTACAAGACATCGATCAGCAACGTGAAGCGCCGCGCCTCGCTGGCCAGGCGCGGCGGCATCTGCGGCACGTTGGACAGAATCAGCGTGTGAAATCGGCTGGCGATCTCGAGGTAGTCGTTCTGCGAGCGTGGGCCGCCGCACAGCCACTTGAAATCGAACCAGACCACGCCACCGGCCTTGCGCCGCGCCGTGATCTGGCGCTGCTCGATGTGCAGCACCGGGTCTTCGTCGCGGGCCTCGGCGATCTCGTCGAAGGCCTTGGCCAGCGCCGCATCGGCCTCGGGCCCGAGCGGGCAGTGGTAGCGCTTCACGTTCTGCATCGCGCGGCTGCGGTAGTCGGTGCCGGCATCGACATTGATGACTTCGAGCTTGTCCTTCAGCAGCGCGATCGCCGGCAGGATGCGGTCGCGGTGCAGGCCGTTCGGATACAGGCCGTCCGGCGGGAAATTGGATGTGGTGACGATCGAGACGCGATTGGCGAAAAGCGCGTCGAGCAAACGGTGCAGGATCATCGCATCGGTGACGTCGGACACGTGGAACTCGTCGAAGCAGATCAGGCGAAAGCGCCGCGCGATGCGCGCGCCCAGTTCCTGCAACGGGTTCGGCGTGCCCTTCAACTCCTGCAGTTCGCGGTGCACCTCGCGCATGAACTCGTGAAAGTGCAGCCGCGTCTTGCGCGTCAGCGGCACGGATTGGAAGAAACAGTCCATCAGGAAGCTCTTGCCGCGGCCGACCCCGCCCCACATGTAGACACCGCGCGGGATCGGCGGGCGCACCAGCAGCTTGGTGACGGCGTTGCTGCGCCGCGCCTTGTAGTCGGCCCATTCCTGCTCGCAGCGTTCCAGCGCGTCGATCGCCCTCAACTGCGCAGCGTCGCTCGCGTAACCCCGCTCTTTCAGCGTTTGCTCGTAAAGCGCTCGTACACCCACGCTAGAAATTCAACGTGCGCTTGTCGACGGCGAGTGCGGCTTCCTTGGTGGCTTCACTCAGGCTCGGATGGGCGTGGCAGATGCGCGCCAGGTCTTCGCTGCTGGCCTTGAACTCCATAGCGACGACACATTCGGCGATCAGCTCGCTGGCCATCGGGCCGACGATGTGCACGCCGAGGATCTCGTCGGTCTTCGCGTCAGCGAGCATCTTCACCATGCCCGTCGTGTCGCCGAGTGCGCGCGCACGGCCGTTGGCCATGAAGGGGAAGGTGCCAGCCCGATACGTTGCGCCACGCGCCTTCAGTTGCTGTTCGGTTTCGCCGACCCAGGCGATCTCGGGGCTGGTGTAGATCACCCACGGGATGGTGTTGAAGTTGACGTGACCATGCTGTCCCGCAATGCGCTCTGCCACTGCAACGCCCTCTTCTTCGGCCTTGTGCGCGAGCATCGGGCCCCGCACGACGTCGCCTACCGCCCAGACGTTGGCGAGGTTGGTGCGGCAATCGTCATCGACGACGATCGCGCCGCGCTGGTCGAGCATCAGGCCGACGGCTTCGGCATTCAGGCCGATCGTGTTGGCCACGCGACCGATGGAGACGATCAGGCGCTCGACGTCGAGCTTCGCCGCTTCGCCCTTGGCAGTGGTGTAGGCGACGGCCACACCACTCTTGCTGCTCTTGACCTCGCCGACTTTCACACCGAGTTCGATCTTCAGGCCTTGCTTCGTGAACGCCTTGTGCGCTTCCTTGGCGATCTGCTCATCGACCGCGCCGAGGAAGGTCGGCAGCGCTTCGAGCACCGTCACTTCAGCGCCGAGGCGGCGCCACACCGAGCCCATTTCGAGGCCGATCACGCCGGAACCGATCAGGCCGAGCGACTTCGGCACCGACGGGATGCGCAGCGCGCCGTCGTTGGAAAGGATGCGGTCCTCGTCGAACGGTGCACCCGGCAACGCGCGTGCGTTGGAACCGGTGGCGACGATGACGTGCTTGCCGACGACCTGCTCATCGCCGGCGTTGATCTCCCAACCGTCGGCCGCCGCTTTCACGAACGAGCCGCGGCCGTGGAAGAACGTCACCTTGTTCTTCTTGAACAGGTAGAGGATGCCGTCGTTGTTTTGCTTGACGACCGCATCCTTGCGGCCGAGCATCTTCCCCAAGTCGAGCGACAGCTTGCCGACACCGATGCCGTGATCGGCAAACGCGTGACCTGCGTGCTCGAAGTGCTCGCTCGACTGCAGCAGCGCTTTGCTGGGAATGCAGCCGACATTCGTGCACGTGCCGCCCGGCGCCGGGCCGCCCTTGTCGTTCTTCCACTCGTCGATGCAGGCGGTGTTGAAGCCGAGTTGCGCAGCGCGGATGGCAGCGATGTAGCCACCGGGGCCGCCGCCGATGACAACCACATCAAAGGTTTTGCTCATGCGAACCTCAGATGTCGAACAGCAGGCGCGCCGGGTCTTCGAGCGCTTCCTTCATCGCCACGAGTCCCAGCACCGCTTCGCGGCCGTCGATGATGCGGTGGTCGTAGCTCATCGCCAGATAGTTCATCGGGCGCACGACGACGACGCCGTTCTCGACGACCGCACGGTCCTTGGTCGCGTGCACACCAAGGATCGCGCTCTGCGGCGGGTTGATGATCGGTGTGGACAGCATCGAGCCGAAGACGCCGCCATTGGAAATCGAGAACGTGCCGCCGGTGAGTTCTTCGATTGACAGCTTGCCTTCGCCGGCCTTCTTGCCGTACTCGGCGATCTTCTTTTCGATGTCCGAGAAACTCATCTGGTCGGCATTGCGCAGGATCGGCACGACGAGGCCGCGCGGCGAGCCGACCGCGATGCCGATGTCGAAATAGCCGTGATAGACGATGTCGTTGCCATCGACGCTGGCGTTGATCACCGGGTACTTCTTCAGCGCATGCACGGCCGCCTTGACGAAGAAGCTCATGAAGCCGAGCTTGGTCGCATGCTCTTTCTCGAACTTTTCCTGGAATCGCTTTCGCATCTCCATCAGCGGCGCCATGTTGACTTCGTTGAACGTCGTCAGGATGGCGTTGGTGGCCTGCGATTGCAGCAGGCGCTCTGCCACGCGGGCGCGCAGCCGCGACATCGGCACGCGCTGTTCGGGGCGCTCGCCGAGGTTTATCGCCGGCATGGGCACGGCAGGCAGCGGCTTGGCGACCGCAGGTGCGGCAGCGACAGCCACCGAGGCGACAGGCGCAGACGCAGCCACCGTAGGCGGCGCGGCCAACACACCGAGCACGTCGCCCTTGGTGACGCGGCCGTCGCGACCCGTGCCAGCCACGGAACCGGCAGCCACGTTGTTGTCGGCCATCAGCTTGGCGGCCGCCGGCATCGTGATGCCCGACTTGTCGGCGGGTGGCGCAGCGACCGGGGCTGACGCCGGCGCCACAGGCGCGGCCACCGGTGCGCCTGTGGCGGCCTTCGCATCGGTGTCGATCCTCGCAATCACCTGCTCGGCCACCACCGTTGCACCGTTGGCAGCGACATGCGCCAGCAGCACGCCGGCCGACGGCGCGGGCACTTCGAGCACGACCTTGTCGGTTTCGATCTCGATCAGGATCTCGTCGATCGCCACGGCCTCGCCGGGCTGCTTCTTCCACTGCAACAGCGTTGCTTCGGCGACCGACTCGCTGAGTTGTGGAACCTTGACTTCTACGATAGCCATTGTTGTTGTCTCGACTCGGAGTTATTTGCTGAGGACAAAACCTTTGAGCTTGCCGAAGGCCTGATCGAGCAGCGCCTTCTGCTGCTCGACGTGCAGGTGCGAATAGCCCACCGCCGGCGAGGCCGACGCGGGCCGGCCTGCGTAGCCGAGCTTCTGCCCGTCCGTCAAGATCTCGTGGATCTGGTGCAGGATGAAGAACCACGCGCCCTGGTTCTGCGGTTCGTCCTGGCACCACACGAGTTCTGTCGCGTTGGGGAAGCGCTTCAACTCGGCAGCAAAAGCCTTGTGCGGGAACGGGTAGAGCTGCTCGACGCGCAGGATGGCCACGTCCCAGGCCTTCTTCTCGTCGCGCTTCTTGATCAGGTCATACGCCACCTTGCCCGAGCAGGCGATGATGCGCTTGACCTTGTCGGGCTCGACCTCGGTGCGCGACGGCCCGATGACGGTCTTGAACTCGCCTTTGGTGAACTCCGACAGCGGCGACGTGGCGTCCTTGGCGCGCAGCAGCGACTTCGGCGTCATGATGATCAGCGGCTTCCTGAACATGCGCACCATCTGCCGGCGCAGCACATGGAAGATCTGGCTGGCCGTCGTTGGCTGAACGATCTGCATGTTGTTATCCGCGGCGAGTTGCATGAAGCGCTCCAGGCGAGCCGATGAATGCTCCGGGCCCTGGCCTTCATAGCCGTGCGGCAGCATCAGCGTGATGCCGTTGACGCGGCCCCACTTCACCTCGCCCGAGGCAATGAACTGGTCGATGACGACCTGCGCGCCGTTGGCGAAGTCGCCGAACTGCGCTTCCCAGATCGTCAGCGTGTTCGGCTCGGCGCTCGAGTAGCCGTACTCGAAACCGAGCACCGCTTCTTCGGACAGGATGGAGTCGATGACGATGAACGGCGCCTGGCCGTCGGCGACGTTGCCCAGCGGCGTGTAGGTGCCCTCGTCCCACTTCTCGCGGTTCTGGTCGTGCAGCACGGAGTGCCGATGCACGAAGGTGCCGCGCCCGCAGTCCTGCCCCGACAGACGCACGCCGTAGCCGCTGGCGACGAGCGACGCAAAGGCGAGGTGCTCGCCCATGCCCCAATCGACATTGACTTCGCCGCGGCCCATCGCCGCGCGGTCGGCAATCACCTTCTCGACCAACGGATGGGCCTTGAAGTTTTTCGGCAGCGTCGTGATGCGCTCGGCCAGGCGCTTGACCTCGGCCAGCGGCAGGGCTGTGTCGGCGCCGTCGGTCCACTTCTTGCCGAGGAACGGCGCCCAATCGACCGCGTACTTGCTCTTGAAGTTGGTCAGCACCGGATCGACGGTGTGCTTGCCGGTGTCCATCGCCGCGCGGAAGGCCTTGACCCTTTCGTCCGGACCGTCGGCGGGCAGGATGCCTTGGGTGACCAGCTTGTCGCCGTAGAGCTTGCGCGTGCCCGGGTGCTGACCGATCTTCTTGTACATCAGCGGCTGCGTCAGCGCCGGCGTGTCCTGCTCGTTGTGGCCCAGTTTGCGGAAGCAGATGATGTCGACGACGACGTCCTTCTTGAACTGCTGGCGGTAGTCCATCGCCAATTGCGAACACAGGACCACGGCCTCCGGGTCGTCGCCGTTGACGTGCAGCACCGGCGCTTCGACCATCTTCACCACGTCGGTGCAGTACAGCGTCGAGCGCGAGTCGCGCGGGTCGCTGGTGGTGAAGCCGATCTGGTTGTTGATGACGATGTGCACCGTGCCGCCGGTGAAGTAGCCGCGCGTCTGCGCCAGCGCCAGCGTCTCCATGACCACACCCTGCCCCGCGAACGCGGCGTCGCCATGGACCAGCACCGGCAGCACCTGGTCGCCGTGTTTGTCGCCACGGCGGTCCATGCGCGCCTTGACGCTGCCTTCGACGACCGGGTTGACGATCTCGAGGTGCGAGGGGTTGAACGCCAGCGACAGATGCACCGCACCGCCCGGCGTCGAGATGTCGCTCGAGAAACCCTGGTGGTACTTGACGTCGCCGGCCGGCAGCACTTCGGCGGCTGTGTGGTCGAACTCGGCGAACAGATCCTTGGGCATCTTGCCGAGCGTGTTGACGAGCACGTTCAGGCGCCCGCGGTGCGCCATGCCGATGACGATTTCCTGCACGCCTTTTTCACCGGCGCGCTGCACCACCTCGTCCATGCTGGCGATGAAGCTCTCGCCGCCTTCGAGCGAGAAACGCTTCTGGCCGACGTACTTGGTGTGCAGGAAGCGCTCGAGGCCTTCGGCGGCCGTCAGGCGATCGAGGATGTGCTTCTTCTCGTCGATCGTGAAGCTCGGTTTGCCGCGGATCGACTCCAGCCGCTGCTGCCACCAGCGCTTCTCCGCCGGGTCGGTGCAGTGCATGAACTCGGCGCCGATCGCGCTGCAATAGGTCTCGCGCAAGGCCTGCAGGATCTCCCGCAGGGTCATGTGCTCGGCCTTGGTGAAGTAGGTGTTGGTCGCCGAGAAGGTGATGTCCATGTCGGACTCCACCAGGTCGTAGAACGCGGGTTCCAACTCGGGAATCTTCGGCCGCTCGGTGCGCTTCAACGGATCGAGGTCTGCCCAGCGGCTGCCCAGCGAACGGTGCGCAGCGATCAGCGACTGCACGTGAACCTGCTTGCGCGCGATGGCGAGGTCGGCCTCGCTGGCCTTCAGGGCAAATGCGTTGGCTTTGGCGCGCTGGGCAAAAGACTCGACGACCGGCGCATGGGCGATGTCGCGGCTGTCGCTGCCATCGACCGCCGGCACGTTCTGCAGCTTGTCGAAGTAGTCACGCCAGTTGTCCGGCACGCTGCCCGGATTGTCGAGATAGGCCTCGTAAAGCTCTTCGACGTAGGGCGCGTTGCCCCCGAACAGGTACGAGTTCGCCCTGTATTGCTGCATCATCTTCGCTCACCTCTGTCCGCGGTCTGCGCGGCATTCGATGGGTTGCACAACCTTCCGCGACCCGGCTTTGCCGGTGGGCGGACTAGCGTTCGCGCCTTGAACCTGAGCAGTTCTTGGACGGGAAGGGCCAATCAATTCGAGCCGCGACTCTAGCACCGAAGAACGACGCAGCGCTGGCGAAAGGCCGGTGATCGGCCGTCAGTTGTGGCCTTCACGACGCAGCGGCGCGGCGGACGATGCGCCGTCATGGCCACCATCATCCGCATTCACGCACTCGCTCCACCCAAGCCAGTCTTGGGTTTGGCCTGCAATGGCTGTGGTGTCTGTTGTCTGTCGGAGCCGTGCCCTGTGGGCATGCTGATCAGCCTGCGCCGCACGGGCGCTTGCCGCGCGCTGCGCTGGGATGCGTCCGCGGCGCACTATCGCTGCGGCTTGATGGCGCGCCCCGCGCTGAGACCCATCGTGGCCCGCTGGATCGCTGCCGGCCAGGGCTGCGACAGCGACGCGCGGGTGGCCTGAACTACGGCGCCGAGGCCGCAGACGCCGCCGGCTCGGGCGGCTTGCTGCGCGGCAACGGCACGCTGCCGCCCACCGAGACGCCGACGTTGCCGCCGCCGATCGGCACACCGATGCCCACGCCGACGCCGATCGACTCGCAAGCCGCCAGCAGCGTGGCCGCAGCGAGCAGGACAGCGAACATGCGTTTCATCGGCAACTCCTACAGGCTCAATCGGGCGCGGGTTTGACCATACTCCTGCGCCAACCGGTCCACGAATTGCGCGGTCGGCGTCACCGCCTTCACAGCGCCGATGCCCTGACCGCAGCCCCAGATGTCCTTCCAGGCTTTCTTGCTGCCCTCGCCGCCGCCGAAGTTCATCTTCGTTGGGTCGCTCTCGGGCAGGTTGTCGGGGTCGAGGCCGGCGTTGCGGATCGACGGCTTCAGGTAGTTGCCATGCACGCCGGTGAACAGGCTGGAATAGACGATATCGTCGCTCGTGCCGTCGACGATGGCTTGCTTGTAGGCGTCGGACGCACGCGCTTCTTCGGTGGCGATGAAGGCCGAGCCGATGTAGGCCAGGTCGGCGCCCATCGCCTGCGCGGCGAGCACGCCGCCACCGGTGGAGATCGCTCCGCTCAAGGCCAGCGGGCCGTCGAACCACTCGCGGATTTCCTGGATCAATGCGAACGGGCTCTTCACGCCGGCGTGTCCTCCGGCGCCCGCGGCGACCGCGATCAGGCCGTCGGCGCCCTTCTCGACCGCCTTCCTGGCAAAGAAGTTGTTGATGATGTCGTGCAGCACGATGCCGCCCCAGGCATGCACCGCGTCGTTGACATCGGTGCGCGCGCCGAGCGAGGTGATGACGACAGGCACCTTGTATTTGGCGCAGACCTGCATGTCGTGATCGAGCCGGTCATTGCTCTTGTGCACGATCTGGTTGATCGCATACGGCGCGGCGGGTTGGTCGGGATGCTTTCGGTCCCAGGCCGCGAGCGTCTCGGTGATCTCGGCCAGCCACTCGTCGAGCTGCTCGGCCGGGCGTGCGTTCAACGACGGCATGGCGCCGACGACGCCCGAAGTGCATTGCGCGATGACGAGCTTCGGGTTGCTGATGATGAAGAGGGGTGCGCCGACGACGGGGATGCGTAACTTGCTCAGAACTGCGGGCAAGGTCATCAGAAAGCCTCCAGTGCCATGTCGTTGATCGCGGCGTGGCCTTCGACGATCGAGTCGCGGATGCCGGGCACCTTACTGAGAATGTGCTCGGCGTAGAAGCGCGAGGTGGCGACCTTCGCGGCCATGAAGGCTTTGTCGTCACCGTGGTCGTCTTCGGCAACCATCAATGCCCGCGCCATCTGCCAGCCGGCCATCAGGTTGCCGGCGAGCATCAGGTAGGGCACCGAGCCGGCGAACACCGCGTTCGGGCTCGCCTTCGTTTGGCCAGCGACGAAGTCCACGACTTCGACGAAGGCTTTGCGTGCTGCGACCAAGTGCTTGTGCATCGCCTTCGAAGACGCGCTGCTGCGCTTGGCCAGCGCCGCCTCGGTCAGTTCGATCTGCGCCGCGATCGCCTTGGCCACCTGCCCGCCGTCACGCGCCGTCTTGCGGCCGACGAAGTCATTGGCCTGGATGGCGGTCGTGCCTTCGTAGATGGTCAGGATCTTGGCATCGCGCAGGTACTGTGCCGCGCCCGTCTCCTCGATGAAACCCATCCCGCCATGCACTTGCACCCCAAGCGACGCCACGTCGAGGCTCATCTCGGTGCTGAAGCCCTTCACGAGTGGCACCATGAACTCGTAGAAGGCCAGGTTGTGCTTGCGGACCTCGGCGTCGGCATGGTGGTGCGCGGCGTCGTACGCGGCCGCGGCAACGATCGCCATCGCGCGACAACCTTCAGTGTGGGCGCGCATCGTCATCAGCATGCGCTTGACGTCCGGGTGGTGAATGATCGGTGCGCTCTTGTTCATCGAGCCGTCGACCGGCCGGCTCTGCACACGGTCGCGCGCATAGGCCACGGCTTTCTGGTACGCGCGCTCGGCGATTGCAATGCCCTGCACGCCGACGGCGTAGCGCGCGGCATTCATCATGATGAACATGTACTCGAGGCCGCGGTTTTCCTGGCCGATGAGGTGCGCGATGGCTCCACCATGGTCTCCGTACTGCAGCACCGCGGTCGGGCTGGCCTTGATGCCGAGCTTGTGTTCGATCGACACGCAATGCACGTCGTTGCGCTTGCCATCCGGCAGTACCTTCGGGCAGATGAACAGCGAAATGCCCTTCACGCCTTCCGGTGCGCCGACGACGCGCGCCAGCACCATGTGGACGATGTTGTCCGCCATGTCGTGCTCGCCATAGGTGATGTAGATCTTGGTGCCGAACAACTTGAAGCTGCCGTCGGCCTGCGGCTCGGCGCGCGTGCGCACCATCGCCAGGTCGCTGCCGGCCTGCGGCTCGGTCAGGTTCATCGTGCCCGTCCACGAGCCGTCGACCATCTTCGGGATGTAGTGCTGCTGCTGTTCCGGCGTGCCCGCCGTCAGCAGCGCTTCGATCGCGCCGTCGGTCAGCAGCGGACACAGCGCGAAACTCATGTTGGCGCTGTTGAGCATTTCGATGCAGGCCGCGCCGATCGTCTTCGGCAGGCCCTGGCCGCCGAACTCGACCGGGTGCTGCAGGCCCTGCCAGCCGCCTTCGGCAAATTGCTTGAAGGCTTGTTTGAAGCCGGGCGTGGTGGTGACCTTGCCGTCCTTGAACGACGACGGGTTCTTGTCGCCTTCCCAGTTCAGCGGCGCGACGACGTCTTCATTGAACTTCGCCGCTTCTTCGAGCACGGCGGCGGCAGTGTCGAGACCCGACTCTTCCAATCCGGGCATGAGCGCCACGGCTTCGAGATCGGCCAGCTGCTTCATGCAGAACAGCATGTCTTTGACGGGGGCACGGTAGGTCATCGGGGTTGCCTCACAGAGCCTTGACGAGTTCGGGTACGGCAGTGAATAGGTCCGCCTCGAGCCCGTAGTCGGCGACGCTGAAGATCGGCGCCTCGGCGTCCTTGTTGATAGCGACGATGACCTTGCTGTCCTTCATGCCCGCCAGGTGCTGGATCGCGCCGCTGATGCCGCAGGCAATGTACAAAGCCGGCGCGACGATCTTGCCGGTCTGGCCGACTTGCCAATCGTTCGGCGCATAGCCGGCATCGACCGCAGCGCGGCTGGCGCCGAGTGCGGCGCCGAGCTTGTCGGCCAGCGGCGTCAGCACTTCATTGAACTTGTCGCTGCTGCCCATAGCACGGCCACCGCTGACGATGATCTTGGCGGCGGTGAGCTCGGGACGGTCGAGCTTGGCGATTTCCGAGCCGACGAATGCGGACGTGCCACTGTCGGCCACTGCGGCGACGCTCTCGACCGCGGCACTGCCGCCGCTCGAAGCCGCCGGGTCGAAGCCGGTCGTGCGCACGGTGATGACCTTGATCGCATCGCCGCTCTGCACCGTGGCGATCGCGTTGCCGGCGTAGATCGGGCGCTCGAAGGTGTCGGCGCTGATGATCTTCATCGCGTCGCTGATCTGCGCCACGTCTAGCAACGCGGCCACACGCGGCGCGACGTTCTTGCCGTGCGCGGTGGCGGGGAACAGCAGGTGGCTGTAGTTCTTCGCGATGGCCAGCACTTGCGCAGCGACGTTCTCGGCCAGTTGCTCGGCCAGGCTGGCGCCGACGGCGTGCAGCACCTTGGCCACGCCAGCGATCTGCGCCGCGGCCTGTGCAGCACCACCAGCGTTGTGGCCGGCGATCAGCACGTGCACATCGCCGCCGCAATGTGATGCCGCGGTGACGGTGTTCAGGGTCGCACCTTTCAAGGTGCCGTGGTCGTGTTCGGCAATGACGAGGACGGACATGTCAGATCACCTTTGCTTCGTTCTTCAACTTCGAAACCAACGTGGCCACGTCGGGCACCTTGATGCCGGCGCCACGCTTCGGCGGCTCGACGACTTTCAGCGTCTTGATGCGCGGCGTCACATCGACGCCAAGGTCGGCCGGCTTGAACACATCGAGCTTCTTCTTCTTCGCCTTCATGATGTTGGGCAGCGTCACGTAGCGCGGCTCGTTCAGGCGCAGGTCGGTGGTGATGACCGCGGGCAGCGAGAGCCTCACGGTTTCCAAACCACCATCGACTTCGCGCGTCACGCTGACCTTGCCGTCGGCCACTTCGACCTTCGATGCGAACGTGCCCTGCGGCAGATTCGCCAACGCCGCGAGCATCTGCCCGGTCTGGTTGCAGTCGTCGTCGATGGCCTGCTTGCCGAGGATGATCAGCCCAGGCTGCTCTTTGTCCACCAGCGCCTTCAACAGCTTGGCCACCGCCAGCGGCTGCAACTCATCAGCGCACTCGACATGGATCGCGCGGTCGGCGCCGATCGCCATCGCGGTGCGTAGCGTCTCCTGGCATTGCGTGACGCCGCACGAGACGACGATGACCTCGGTGGCCGCGCCCTTCTCTCTCAGGCGCACGGCCTCTTCGACCGCGATCTCGTCGAACGGGTTCATGCTCATCTTGACGTTGGCGATGTCCACGCCCGTGCCATCGGCCTTGACGCGCACCTTGACGTTGTAGTCGACGACCCGCTTCACGGGCACCAGCACCTTCATGGTTTTGCTCCTTGAGTTCGTTGCGGACGATAAAACGAACGACCGTTCGATTTTAGACCCCTGACTCCAGAGTCTTCTCCAAAGCCTGCTTCGCCCCGCGCTCCACATCCACATGGCGCAGCAGCACCAGGCCGATGACGAAGAAGACCGCTGTCGAAGCGATGCCGATGCGGTGGTTGCCCGCCGTCGCCCAGGTCACCACGCCATACGTCACCGGCCCGACGATCGCCGACAAGCGCGTCGCGAACGTCCACAGGCCGAAGAACTCGGCGAGTTGCTGCGGCGGCGCGAGCAGGCCCGCGATCGCGCGGCCGGCCGATTGGCTCGAGCCCATGCACAGCCCCGCGATGACGGCGGCCACCCAGAACAGCGCGGCGGTTGTCGTGAGCGCAGCCAACGCGCACATGACAATCCAGCCGATCAGCGTGACCGCCAGCGCGCGCTTGTGGCCGGTGCGGTCCTGCCAGTAGCCGAACGCGAACGCGCCGACGGCCGAGGCGATGTTGACGAGGAAGACGAGCATCATCGTGTCGGTCTGCTTGAAGCCGAGCGCTTGTTCTGCGTACACCGCGGCGAGCGCGATGACGACGCCGATGCCGGCCTGATACGCCAGCCCGGTGGCGAGCAGCCAGCGGAAGTCGACGAAGCGTTGCGCCTGACCCCATGTGGCGCGCAGCCGTGCCAGCGAGTCGCGCAGGCTGTGCGACTCGCCGCCCTGCGGCACCGCGCGCTCGCGCAGCAGCGCGAAGGTGGCGAGCGACGCGAGGCCATACACGGCCGCCGTGATCACCATCGTCACCGGCACGAACTGCTCGGCCTTCTGTCCCTGCTTCTGCGCCCAGATCACATAGGCCAGCGACAGGCCGAGCGACAACATGCCACCGAAGTAGCCGAAGCTCCAGCCCCAGCCGGAGACCTTGCCCATCGCCTCGCGCGTGGCCAACTCGGGCAGGAAGGCCGCGGTCAGCGCTTCGCCGTAGGCATAGAACAGGTTCGACAACACGATGGCCACGACCGCCAACGCCACATCGTTGCGGCCGACCCAAAACAGCGCCAGCGTGCTGACCACACACGCGGCGGTAGTCAGCATCAGCAAGCGCTTCTTTGCCGCGCGCAAGTCGGCATAGGCGCCGATCGCCGGCATCGTGAACATGATGATGAAGTTCGACAGCGCGAGGGTCAGCGTCCACGCCAGCGTGCCCCAATCGGCGCCGTCGGCCACCACGCCGACGAAGTAGGCGTTGAAGACAGCGGTGAGCACGACCGTCGTGTAGCCCGAATTCGCAAAGTCGTACATCGCCCAGCCGAAGACCTCGCGCTTTTTGACGCCGGGGTTCAGGGCTTCTTGGGCGAAGAGGGGCATCAGGTCTTTCTTGTTGACGCGTGGTGCCCAGGGCCGGGATCGAACCGGCACGCCCTCTTTCGAGAAGCCGCGGATTTTAAGTCCGCTGTGTCTACCAATTTCACCACCCGGGCTGCGTGGCGCATTGTCAACGACTACGATTCAGGCTCGACACCAGGAGACGAACATGGGCGCCACTGAAACATTCACGACGACGACAGACGTTGGCCATTGGATCGGCGGCGAGCGCATCAAAGGCGCAAGCGGCCGATCGCAGGCAGTCTTCAATCCGGCAACCGGTGCCGTCGCAAGGCAGGTGGCACTGGCCTCGCAGGCCGAAGTGCACGCCGCGGTGGCCGCGGCCCAAGCCGCCTTCCCCGCCTGGGCCGACACGCCACCGATCCGCCGCGCGCGCGTGATGTTCAAGTTCCTCGACCTGATGAACCAGCACCGCGACACGATCGCCGCGATGATCACCGCCGAACACGGCAAGGTGTTCTCCGACGCACAGGGCGAGGTCACGCGCGGCATCGACATCGTCGAGTTCGCCTGCGGCATTCCGCAACTGTTGAAGGGCGACTACACCGACCAAGTCAGCACGGGGATCGACAACTGGACGCTGCGCCAGCCGCTCGGCGTGGTGGCCGGCATCACGCCGTTCAACTTCCCGTGCATGGTGCCGTGCTGGATGTTCCCGGTGGCGATTGCCTGCGGCAACAGCTTCATCTTGAAGCCCAGCGAGCGTGACCCGACACCCTCGGTCTTCATCGGCGAACTGTTCAAGCAGGCCGGCCTGCCCGACGGCGTGTTCAACGTCGTGCAGGGCGACAAGGTCGCGGTCGATGAGTTGTTGGGGCACCCAGACGTGAAAGCGCTGTCCTTCGTCGGCTCGACCCCCATCG
>JANMHY010001011.1:0-1612 GCA_031375525.1 Burkholderiales bacterium | reverse complement strand
ACCCGCCGGCAAGGTGCCGCCCGGGTTGGGCAATTCGAGGCGCACGCGGAAGGTGTTGGTGGCGGCGTCGATGACACGATCGACGGTCTTGACGACGGCGATGTGCTCGCGCTTTTGCAGCAGCTCGGGCATCACGCTGCCCTTCATGCCGGGCTCGACCTGGCCGAAGGCCACGGCCGGCACCAGCACGTCGACCCGCAGCGGATCGATGGCGGCGATGCGCAGGATCGGCTTCTGATCGACGAACTCGCCGGGCGACATGAAGCGTTCGACGACGACGCCGGCAATCGGCGCGCTGATGCTGCGCTGCGCGAGCTGGGCCGCGGCCAGATCGACTTCGCGCTGCGACAGCTTCTTGCGCTCGCTGGCCTGGTCGGTGCGCCCGCCGGCCACCTGCGCTTCGGCGCGCTGCTTGTCGAGGTAGTTCTGCGAGACGAAGTTCTGCTCGTGCAGTTCGCGGGCGCGCTGCAGTTCGCGCTGCGCCAGGTCGGCGGAGCCGGTGGCCACCGTCATCTCGCCCTGCTGCGTCGCGCGCTCGCGGGCCACGGCGAGTGCGGCGCGTTCGACGCCGGCCTGCAACTGCACCAGCGGCTGGCCCTGCTTCACGAACTCGCCGCGATCGACCAGGATGCGCTCGATCACGCCCGGTGCGGCGCTGCCGATCTGCACGATCTGGTGCGGCTGGATCATGCAATCGAGGCCGCGCGCGGGCGCCATGCTTTGCGCAAATGCCGCACTCGAACACAGCGCTGCGGCCAACAAGGTCAGAGTCGTTTTCATCAGGGTCTTCCGGCGAGGGATCAAATCGGTTCGGTGTTTCATTCACGGCCTCCGAAAAAGGCGTAGAGGCCATCGGCCTGTTCGTCGCTGCGGCGCAGGTGTTGGCGCAGCGCGCGCTCGCGCCACTCGGCGCGGCGCTGCGCAGCGGCAGCCAGCGGGTGGGCCAGCACCTTGGGCACGACGCCGCGCCTGGCGCAGCGCTGCGCCAGGCGGCGCCACAGCGTCGGCAGGTGCTCGGCGAACAGCGTGTCGTCGAGCGACAGCAGGCGCTCGGCGGAGCCCGGATCGCCGTGGCGCGCAGCGCGGCCGATCAACTGGCGGTCGATGCGGCGCGAGCGGTTGCGCATCGTCGCCACGACATGCAGGCCACCGGCCGCGCGCGCCGCAGCGTCGAGCAGGATGTCGGTGCCGCGTCCGGCGATGTTGGTGGCCACGGTGACGACGCCGCTGCAGCCGGCACGGCCGATGCACTCGGCTTCGTGCGCGTCTTGCGTGGCGTTGAGCAGTTGGTTGTCGATGCCGGCGGCGCGCAGGCTGGCCGACAGGCGCATCGACGCGGCCACGCTGTCGGTGCCGACCAGCACCGGCCGGCCGAGCGCAACGACGCGCTTGACGCGCACGACCAGCGCCTGGTCGCGCGACAGCGTGTCGGCGAAGAGTTGTTCGCCGAGCCACTGCCGGCGGTCCGGCCTGGCCAGCGGCACGCGCTGCACGGCGCCGTCGTAGAGCACGCGCAGCTCGCGCCGCGCCTCGGCCAGCGTGCCGCTCATGCCGCCGACGCGCAGGTAG
Source organism: Burkholderiales bacterium (assembly GCA_031375525.1). Taxonomy (GTDB): domain Bacteria; phylum Pseudomonadota; class Gammaproteobacteria; order Burkholderiales; family Burkholderiaceae_C; genus CADEEN01. Next base: position 43 of record JANMHY010001011.1, on the reverse strand, counting down.
CGCGGGAAGAAGCGCTGGTAGGTGATCTGCGCCGAGACGCGCG
>JANMHY010001001.1:0-1701 GCA_031375525.1 Burkholderiales bacterium | reverse complement strand
TCAGCTCGACCTTCTCGAACAGGTTCTTCAGCTTGATGTCCACCGGCTTGTTGATCACCAGGCCGAGCGCGCCTTTCTCGGTGTGCTCGCACAGATAGACCACCGAGCCGGCAAACGTCGGGTCGGCCATGCCCGGCATGGCAATCAGGAACTGATTGGTGAGGTTGATGCGACTCGCGCCTGAGGCACCCGACATAGGGTTCGATTCTAGTGGCGCGGGCCTACGAAGCCGTGTGATATTCACGCATCCTTGACCATCGGCTTTGGGGTGTGCAAGGCTGGAAATCACAATCGGTTCGCGTCGTCGTTGGGGCGTCGCGTGAGCAGTTGACAGCGGCGGGATAAAAATGAGCTTCGAGCCAGAGCGTATGCGTGCGCGCCTGCTGGGCGCCAAGAGTGAACGTCTGATGTTGCGCGAGCCGCGGCTCGGTGACGCGATCGACCTCTTCGAGGCCACGCGCCACCCGGCGTTCAACGAACACCTGATGTGGGATGCACCGCCTGACCTGGCCGCCGTGCGCCAGCGCATGCAACGCGTGATCGACCGCGCCCAGGCCGGCGCTTGCGCTGCGTTTGCGGCGATCGAGCGCGCCACCGGCCGCTGGGCGGCATTGTTCCGCTTCGAGCCGCGCGGCGAGCAGGCCTCGTCGGCCGAGCTCGGCCTGTGGGCCCATCCGTCGTATTGGGGCGCGGGTTTTGGCGAAGAGGTGACGCGCCTGGCGATCGAGCAGGCCTTTGCCAAGACCGAGTTGGGCGCCGTGGTGGCCTGTGCCAAACCGGCACACAAGATTTCGATGCGCCTGCTCGAGCGCTGCGGCCTGGAGCCGATCGGCCTGTCGCCGCGGGCCCACGAGAGCGGCTACAACGTGCCGCTGATGCAGATGATGCTGACGCGCACGCGCTGGACCTGGCTGCGCACCGAATCGGTTTCGGGCTGGATGCCCGAGCCGGTCGAGATTGCGGAACCGCTGGACATGCCGCAACGCTTGCGGGCGTGATGGCGCGGCGGCGCAGCTAAGCTCGCGCTGGTGAAGCCCGCAACTGCCAAGAGTCTCGACCGCGCCCTCGTCTGGCTGCGCCGCGACCTGCGCGCTGACGACAACGCGGCGCTGTACCACGCGCTGTGCGCGGCCAAGCAGGTCTGGGTCGGCTTCATCTTCGACCGCGCGATCCTCGACGCCTTGCCGCGCGCCGACCGCCGGGTGGAGTTCATCCGCGACAGCCTGCTCGGCCTCGAAGCGCAGCTGCAACACCTGGCGGCGCCGGCCAACGTGGCGCTGCTGGTGCGCCACGGCAGCAGTGCCGACGAGCTGCCGCGCCTGGCGCAGTCGCTCGGCGTGCAAGCCGTCTATTGCAATCACGACGACGAGCCATACGCGCTGGCGCGCGACGCCGCCGTGCGCGGCACGCTGGCCGCCGCCGGCATCGCCCTGCACACCAGCAAGGACCATGTGATCTTCGAGCGCAGCGAGGTGCTCACGCAGTCCGGCGGCGTCTATGGCATCTTCACGCCGTACAAGAACGCATGGCTGAAAAAACTCGATGCGTTCTATCTCCGGGGCTATCCGGTCCTGCGCCATGCCGGCGCGCTGGCGCTGCCACCGTCGGGCGTCGCGTCAGGTGTACCGACGCTCACAGCGCTGGGCTTCGAGACCACCAACCTGGCGTCGCTGAAGATGCCCGCCGGCCCGGCCGGCGGGC
>JANMHY010000995.1:0-1924 GCA_031375525.1 Burkholderiales bacterium | reverse complement strand
CGTGGCTTGGCGCCGCGAGGCCGGCGGCGGGCCGGTGCTGATCAACCTGATCCACGACATCGACCTCCTGCGCCACTTGCTCGGCGAGGTCAGCTCGGTGCAGGCAGTGACGTCGAACGCCGTGCGCGGCTTCGCGGTCGAGGACACGGCCGCGGTGCTGCTGCGCTTTGCCAACGGCACGCTGGCCACGCTGATCACCTCCGACGCCACACCGGCGCCGTGGAACTACGACTTGGGTGCCGGCGAGTTGGAACGCTTCCCGCAACAGGACATCGACTCGATCTATCTTTGCGGCACCGAAGGCTCGTTCTCACTGCCGCGGCTCGAACTGTGGCGCTACCCGGGCGCACGCGGCTGGGCCGAGCCGCTCGCTGCCGAGCGCATTGCGCCGCCGCGCGCCGACCCGTACGACGAACAGTTGCGCCACCTGCGCGCGGTGGTCGAAGGGCGCGAAGCGCCACTGTGCAGCGGCCGCGACGCGTTGGCGACGCTGCGCACCGCGCTGGCGGTGCATGAAGGCGCGCGCCGCGGCGAAGCGATCGCCGTCGGTGCCCTGTGACCCAACCGGCCGAGCCGATACCGGATATGCGCGCTGGCGTATGACGTTGGGCTGTCGATGCACGAGACTGGTGGTTTGACGCCTGACGATGCACTCCCAACCGAGTCCCTCCATGCCGAACATGCAGCCCTCTCACGTCGATCGCCTGCGCGCCTTGCCGAAGGCAGAGGTCCACGCCCATCTCGAAGGCTGCTTCGAATCGGGCGTTCTCGAGCAATGGGCAATGCAGGCCCACGTGCTCATGCCCAGGCCTCGCGAGCGCCTGTTCGAGTTCGAAGGCCTGGCAGACTTCCTGCACTTCCTCGACTGGGCTTGTGGCCTGGCGTCGACCCGGGAGCGCCTGGCCGAACTGAGCTACGGCTACAGCCAGCGGCTGGCCGACGGCGGTGCAGGCTACGCCGACCTGATCGTCAACCCGACCCACTGGCCGGCGTGGCATGGGCGTCTGCCCGCCATGATCGATGCGATCGATGCCGGCCTGACCGCCGCAGAGCAAGACGGGCTTGCGCCCGTGAGCTTGTGCGTCAGCCTGCTGCGCACGCAATCGTCGGACGCTGCGGCCGAACTGGTCGATTCGCTGGTGGCGCTGCGGCATCCCCGCGTGGTGGCGCTCTCGATCGATGGCAACGAGGCGGCCGCCGGCCGCACCGGCCCGCGCTTCGCAGAGGCGTTCCGGCGCGCCGGTGCGGCCGGCTTGCGCCGCACCGTACATGCAGGCGAGTCCAGCGGCCCCGAGGGCGTGCGCGACGCCATCGAACTGCTCGGTGCCGATCGCATCGACCACGGCGTGCGAGCGATCGAAGACCCCGAACTGGTGGCGCTGTTGGTCGATCGGCAGATCCCCCTGGGCATCTGCCCGACTTCCAATCTGACCCTGGGTGTCTATCGCAGCATCGAGGATCACCCGATCGATCGCCTGCGCCGTGCCGGCGTCGCCGTCTCGATCAACACCGATGACCCGGTCTTGCTCGGAGCCAGCCTGGTCGGTGAGTACGCGTTGTGCAGCCAGGCGTTCGGCTGGTCGGATGACATCCTTCGGGCGCTGGCGCGCACGTCGATCGATGCGAGCTTTGCCAACGCCGACATCAAGGCAAGACTGACCCAGGCGCTGTCGAGTTGGTGAAGCCGCCCGGTTACTGGTTAGTCTCGAAATCGCGGCGCCGCCACCCGTGCCCCTGATTCAAGCGAAGCCGAGCCATCGCCGGGGCGTATCCCAGAACAAGGTGCGGCGGTCGGCGGCCTCGGGCAGCAGGCGCTCGACCTGCCGCAGCAACGGGCCGACGTCGAGGCGCTGCGGGGCCTTGAGGAACGGCCAGTCCGAGGCCCACAGGCAGGCGTCGAGCGTGAAGGCGTCGATCAAGGCTT
>JANMHY010000980.1:0-2989 GCA_031375525.1 Burkholderiales bacterium | reverse complement strand
CTTCGGGTAGAGGCCCATCGCCAGCACCGCGATCGCGAGCAGGCCGAGCATCGCGAACTCGCGCGCGTCGAGATCGCGCAGTGCCTGCACGTGGGCGTTGGCGACCGGCCCGAAGTAGACCCGCTTGACCATCCACAGCGTGTACGCGGCGCCGAAAACGAGCGTGGTGGCGGCCAACAGGCCGAGCCAGAAGTTGAACTTGACCGTGCCGAGGATCACCATCCACTCGCCGACGAAGCCGCTGGTGCCGGGCAGGCCGCAGTTGGCCATGGCGAAGAAGACGGCGAACGCGGTGAACGTTGGCATCGTGTTGACGACGCCACCGTAGGACGCGATCTCGCGGCTGTGCACGCGGTCATACAAGACGCCGATGCACAGGAACATCGCGCCCGAGATGAAGCCGTGGCTGATCATCTGCACGATGCCGCCGGAGATGCCGAGCTCGCTGAAGATGAAAAAGCCGAGCGTGACGAAACCCATGTGCGCGATAGAGGAGTACGCGACGAGCTTTTTCATGTCCTGCTGCACGAGGGCGACCAGGCCGATGTAGAGCACGGCGATCAGCGACAGCGCGATGATCAACCAATCCCAGTAGCGCGACGCATCGGGCGCGATCGGCAGCGAGAAGCGCAGGAAACCGTAGGCGCCGAGCTTCAGCATGATGGCCGCCAGCACGACCGATCCGCCCGTCGGCGCTTCGACGTGCGCATCGGGCAGCCAGGTGTGCACCGGCCACATCGGCACCTTGACCGAGAACGCGGCGAAGAAGGCGAAGAAGAGCAGGCTCTGGGCTGAGAGCGGTAGCGGCAGCTTGTGCCAGTCGAGGATCTCGAAGCTGCCGCCGGACTTGTAGTACAGGTAGATCAGCGCGACCAGCATCAGCAACGAGCCGAGCAGCGTGTAGAGGAAGAACTTGAACGCGGCATAGACGCGGCGCGGCCCGCCCCACATGCCGATGATGAGGTACATCGGGATAAGCGTGGCTTCGAAGAAGACATAGAACAGCAGGCCGTCGAGCGCGCAAAACACGCCGACCATCAGGCCGGAGAGGATCAGGAACGCGCCCATGTACTGATGCACGCGCTCGGTGATGACCTCCCACGCCGAGATGATGACGACGATGGTGATGAACGCCGTCAGCAGCACGAACCAGACCGAGATGCCGTCGACGCCCAGGTGGTAGTTGACCTTGAAGCGCTCGATCCAGGGCATGTTCTCCTGGAACTGCATCGTTGCGCTGCCCGTGTCGAAGCCGCTGACAAGCGGCAGCGTGACGAGGAAGCTGGCGATGGCAGCGATGAGCGCCAGCCAGCGCACGGCGTGGGCGTTCTCGTCGCGGCCGGTCGCGAGCAGCACAACGCCCGCCAGGATCGGCAGCCAGATCGACACGCTCAACAGTCCCATTCAGTCGCTTCCTCTTCTTGTTCTTGGTGTGCTGCTCACAGGCCGAACAGCGTTCGAACCTGCGGCCACAACTGCCAGGTCATCAGCGCAAAGATGCCAAGCAGCATGACCAACGCGTAGAAGTACAGATGGCCGGTCTGGATGAGGCGCGTCAGTTGCGCGATGGCGCCGACGGCGCGCGCCGAGCCGTTGATGACCACACCGTCGATCAACGCCACGTCGCCGCCCTTCCACAGGCCATTGCCGAGCAGGCGCGCGCCGGCCGACAGCACATGCTCGTTGAACCAGTCCATGTAGTACTTGTTGTCGAGCAGTTGGTAGACCCACTCGAAGCGGGCCTTGATGGCCGCAGGGATCGAGGGTTGCTGCAGATAGAAGAACCAGGCCATGGCGACACCGGCCACGGCCAGCCACAGCGGCAGGGAGGTCACCGAGTGCAGCGCCATCGCGAGCGCACCGTGGAACTCTTTGCCCAGCTCTTCCATCGCCGGATGCGCGACGGCGTTGACGATGATCGAGTCTTTGAAGAACTCGCCGTGCAGCATCGGGCCGATGGTCCAGTAGCCGATGAACACCGAGGGCAGCGCGAGAAGGATCAGCGGTGCGGTGACGACCCAGGGTGATTCGTGGGGATCGTGATGCTCGGCATGGTCATCGTGATGGTCGTGCTCGCCCGGGAAGGGTTTGTGGTGGAAGCGCTCCTTGCCGTGGAAGACGAGGAAGAACATGCGGAAGGAATAGAACGCGGTGACGAACACGCCGGCCGTGACCGCGAACAGCGCGAACCCCGAGCCATACAGATGGCTCGCATGCACCGCCTCGATGATCGAGTCCTTGCTGTAGAAGCCGGAGAACAGCGGCGTGCCGATCAGCGCCAGCGAACCGACCAGCGAGGTCAGCCAGGTGATCGGCATGTACTTGCGCAGGCCGCCCATATTGCGGATGTCCTGGTCGTGGTGCATGCCGATGATCACACTGCCGGCAGCCAGGAACAGCAGCGCCTTGAAGAAGGCATGCGTCATCAGGTGGAACACGCCGGCCGAATACGCCGAGACGCCGAGCGCCACTGTCATGTAGCCGAGCTGCGACAGTGTGGAGTAGGCGACGACACGCTTGATGTCGTTCTGGATGATGCCGAGAAAGCCCATGAACAGCGCCGTGATCGAGCCGATGATGAGCACGAACGACAACGCGGTGTCGGAGAGTTCGAACAGCGGCGACATGCGCGCCACCATGAAGATGCCTGCTGTCACCATCGTCGCCGCATGGATCAGCGCCGAGATCGGCGTCGGGCCTTCCATCGAATCCGGCAACCAGACATGCAGGGGAAACTGTGCGCTCTTGCCCATCGCGCCGATGAATAGGCCGATACAGATCGCCGTCAGCACAGTCGGGTCTCCGGGCAAGAAACTGAGCGTGACGGTCGCGAATTTGCCCATGTCCGGATGGGTGAATACCTCGGCATAGTTCATCGAGCCGAAGTAAGCGAAGACCAGACCGATACCGAGCAGGAATCCGAAGTCACCAACCCGATTGACCAGGAAGGCCTTGAGGTTGGCGTAGATCGCGGTCGGTCGGGTGTACC
>JANMHY010000963.1:0-11691 GCA_031375525.1 Burkholderiales bacterium | reverse complement strand
CAACGCCTGACCGTCGGTGACCCGCTCACTGAAAAAACCATCGTCGGCCCGATGATCAGCCCGGGCCACCTGGCCAAGGTGCGCAGCTACATCGAGCTCGGGCCGAAGGAGGGCGCCACGCTGCTCTGCGGCGGGCTCGATGCGCCTGTGCTGCCGCCGACGCTGACGCGCGGCAACTTCGTTAAGCCGACCGTCTTTGCCGACGTGGACAACCGCATGCGCATCGCGCAGGAAGAAATCTTCGGCCCGGTGGCCTGCCTGATCCCCTTCGACAACGAAGCCGACGCGATCGCCAAAGCCAACGACATCCAGTACGGCCTGTCGAGTTATGTCTGGACCGAAAACCTCGGCCGCGCGCATCGCGTGGCCGCGGCCGTTGAAGCCGGCATGTGCTTCGTCAACAGCCAGAACGTGCGTGACCTGCGCCAGCCCTTCGGTGGCACCAAAGCCAGCGGCACTGGCCGCGAGGGCGGCACGTGGAGCTACGAGGTCTTTCTCGAACCCAAAAACGTCGCGGTGTCAATGGGTAGCCATCACATTCCGCACTGGGGTGCCTGAGCATGGGAACTGTCGCGCTCGCCGCCAAGATCACCCACGTGCCGTCGATGTACTTGAGCGAACTCGATGGCCCGCGCAAGGGCACGCGCCAGGACGCGATCGACGGCCACCGCGAGATCGCGCGGCGCTGCCGCGCGGCGGGCGTGGACACGATCGTCGTCTTCGACACGCATTGGCTCGTCAACGCCAACTACCACCTCAACTGCGCGCCGCATTTCAAGGGCACGTACACCAGCAACGAGCTGCCGCATTTCATCGCCAACATGGCGTTCGAAACGCCGGGCAACCCGGTGCTTGGCCAACTGCTGGCGCGCGAGTGCAATGCGATGGGCGTCGAGACGCTGGCCCACGACGCGACGACGTTGAACCCCGAGTACGGCACGCTGGTGCCGATGCGCTACATGAACGCCGACCAGCACTTCAAGGTGATCTCGGTCTCGGCGCTATGCATGGCGCACTACCTCGCCGACAGCGCGCGCCTGGGCTGGGCGATGCGCCGCGCGGTCGAGGAGCACTACGACGGCACGGTAGCCTTCTTCGCCAGCGGCAGCTTGAGCCACCGCTTCGCGCAAAACGGATTGGCGCCCGAATTCGCGTTCCGCCTCTGGAGCCCGTTCCTCGAACAGCTCGACCGCAGCGTGGTCCAGATGTGGCAGCGCGGCGACTGGAAAGACTTCTGCGAGATGCTGCCCGAGTACGCAAGCAAGGGCCACGGCGAAGGCTTCATGCATGACACGGCGATGCTGCTCGGCCTGCTCGGCTGGAGCGCCTACGACGGCCAGGCCGAGGTCATCACGCCGTACTTCGGCGCTTCGGGCACGGGGCAGATCAACGCCGTGTTTCCGATCACGCCGCAAGACGGCAGCGCGATCCCGAAGGCCGTGGCCTCGCGCGCCGACGGCTACACCTCGGTCGCCACGCGGCTCTGACGCAGAGACAAAAGCCATGCCCCACATCGTCATCCTCTACACGCCCGACATCGAAGCCGAGACCGACATGACCGCCCTGTGCCGCACGCTGGCCCGCGTGTTGCCGACAGTGAAGGACGAGCGTGGGCAGGCGGTGTTTCCGGTCGGTGGCACTCGAGTGCTGGCCTACCCCGCGGCGCATCATGCGGTGGCCGATGCCTCGGGTGACCACGCCTTCTGCTGGATCAACATGCGCATGGCTCGCGGGCGCGGCGCGGCCGTGCATCAGGCCGCGGGCCAGGCGCTCACCGAGGCGGCGAAAGCGCACTTCGCCCCGCTGCTGGCGCGCCGGCCGTTGGGGCTGACGCTGCAGATCGATGAAGGCCCGGAAGTCTTCGACGCCAAGTTCGGCAACTTGCACGCGCTGTTCAACAGCAACACCAACAAAGGCTGAGCCGTGCTCGACACAATCACCATCGACACGCTGGCGCGCCAGCTCTACGACGCACGCAAGACGCGCACGCCGCTGCGCCACTTCTCGCGCGCGCATCCGCAGATGACGATCGACGACGGCTACGCGATCCAGCGCGAATGGGTCAAGCTCGAACTTGCCGACGGGCGCACGATCCGCGGCCGCAAGATCGGCCTGACCTCGCGCGCGATGCAGCAGGCCAGCCAGATCACCGAGCCTGACTACGCGCCGCTGATGGACGACATGTTCTTCAAGCAGGGCGGCGACATCCCCATCAACCGCTTCATCGTGCCGCGCGTCGAAGTCGAGCTCGCTTTCGTGCTCGGCCGGCCGCTGCGCGGCCCCGGCGTGACGCTGTTCGACGTGCTCGCCGCCACCGACTACGTGTGCCCGGCGCTGGAGATCATCGACGCGCGCATCGAACAGTTCGACCGCGAGACGCGCGCGCCGCGCAAGGTCTTCGACACCATCAGCGACTTTGCCGCCAACGCCGGCATCGTGCTCGGCGGGCGGCCGGTGAAGCCGGACGCGGTGGACCTGCGCTGGGTCGGCGCGATGCTGTTCAAGAACGGCGTCATCGAAGAGACCGGCCTGGCCGCCGGCGTGCTCAACCACCCCGCCACCGGCGTCGCCTGGCTGGCCAACAAGATCGCCGCGCACGACGAGCAGTTGAATGCCGGCGACGTCGTGCTCGCCGGCTCGTTCACGCGGCCGACGACGGCCGTGGGCGGCGATGGCCTGCATGCCGACTACGGGCCGCTGGGCACCGTGTCGTTTCGCTTTGTCTGAGGAGCTGCGAACATGAGCCGCAATGCCTTCACGCGTCCCGAACGATTCAGCGCCGACGAGTGGGACGCGCGCGTGCAGCTCGCCGCCGCCTACCGCATCTTCGACCACCTCGGTTGGAGCGAACTCATCTACAACCACCTCTCGCTGCGCGTGCCCGGCGAGGCGCAGCACTTCCTCGTCAACCCCTTCGGCCTACACTACAGCGAGGTCACAGCGTCGAACCTGGTCAAGGTGGACGTCGACGGCAACATCCTCGGCCACAGCGACTGGCCGATCAACCCGGCCGGCTTCACCTTTCACGGCGCGATCCACGCCACGCTGCCCGACGCGCATTGCGTGATGCATGTGCACACCACGCCGACGATGGCCGTGTGCTGCCTCGAAGAAGGCCTGTCGTTCACCAACTTCTACGCCGCGCAGTTGTGGGGCAAGGTGGCGTACCACGACTTCGAGGGCATCACCGTGCATGCCGAGGAGGGTGCGCGCATCCTGGCGAGTGCCCGGGCGAGCGCCGGGCCGCTCCCAAGCGAGCCCGTCCCCCTTGGGGGGCATGGGGGCGCAATGGACTGCAAGCCGGTGCTGCTGCTGCGCAACCACGGGCCGGTGGTGATCGGGCAGACGCTGGCGCAGGCTTTTGCCTACATGTGGGTGGTGCAACGTGCTTGTGAGGTCCAGATGGCGACGCAGGGCAAAGGCGCGCTGCGGCCGATCCCCGTGCCGGTGCTCGAAGCCTGCGTGCGCGACGCGCTGAATTTCAATCCGCGCTACGGCGCCGGTGAAGATGGCTTCGCGGCGATGCAGCGGCTGATCGATCGGAAGGATCCGGGCTACCGGGCGTGAGGGGTTGGCACGGCCGTCGACGTGGCGGATGGCTAGCGCTCATGCCTTTAAGTTGAATTATTAAAGGACTATAATTATTCCTTCAGAATAAATGAGGATAGTCCGATGAGCAGCATTTACCGTCGCCCTGCACTGGCTGCCCAAATGGCCAAGCAGCTTCTCAACCCTGGTGTTCTCGATGAGGGCCTTCGGTCTGGTCTGTTCTTGTCCGGCCTGCGCCGCACGGGCAAGACCACGTTCCTCCTCAACGACCTTATCCCCGCGCTGGAAGAGGCTGGAGCGCTCGTGATTTACGTGGACCTGTGGAGCGACACCCAGACGAGCCCGGCAGTGCTGGTGCTTGCTGCCGTGCGGAAGACGCTTGCCGAGCTTCAGACGCCAGCATCGAGCATCTTGCAGAAGCTCAAGCAGGTCGGCGGCGCCGACGTAGGGGCGTTCGGATTCAAGTTCGGATTCAAGCTTGACAGCGTCGGGACCCAGGGTGGGCCCACGCTCGCGCAGGCCCTCACGGAAGTTGTCGATCAGGCCAAGACGAACGTTGTGCTGATCGTCGATGAAGTGCAGCACGCCATCACGTCGGACGACGGGAACCAGATGCTGTTGGCACTCAAGTCGGCACGCGATGCGATCAACCCGCGACCCGGTACGCCGGGGCACTTCATCTTCATCGGAACCGGTTCACACCGCGCCTTGGTGAACGAGCTGACAGCTCGGAGGAACCAGGCGTTCGCAGGCGCCACGTCGGTGCCGTACCCAGTGCTGAACGGAGACTACGTCGAACATCTGCTGAAAAGACTTGCTGAGGAAGGCGCTGCGCGGCTGCCGTCTCTTGCGGTCGCGGTCCAAGCGTTCGCAACGTTGGGCAACCGGCCAGAGGAAATGCTCAAGGCGCTTCGACAACTGAGTCGCCACCTGCCGCCGAGGGGCAACCCCGACGAGCACCTGCCGGTCATCGCAGCGACGCTTCGGTCAACCGCAGCGGATATCGAGTTGATGAAAGTGGAACAGCTTGGCGGCCTCGCGACGGCTATTTTCGAACGCATCGCTTCGACGGACGGTGATGCACGCGGGGTGTTCTCTGCAGAGGCAGCAGCCGACTACACAAAGGCCATCGGCAGAGATGTGCGCGTTGAGGAGATACAGCCGGTAGTCAACGATCTCCTCGCAGCCAACCTCATCATGCGCAGGGGGCATGGCATGTACGGGGTAACCGATCCATTCGTCCAGGAAATCTGGCGAGAGAAGAAGGCCCTGGAGGACAAGAGATAACCGCATGCGCGACGCGGTAGGCTGAACGACACCCGTTGATCGCGGCCGCGTGAAAGATCGTCTGTGTGAGGCGCGATGCTTGTAAAGCTGTCTAAGGCAGGCCCGCAACGCCCCCAAGAAAACGAGCGGCCTGCGAACGCATCCCCTGCGAAATCGTCTCCCACGTGCGAGGCGGAAAGTCCTCTGGCAGCGTGCGCTCAATCTGCTCCAGCGCCGGCTCAACGCTTTGCACAAGACGCACCATCGCTTCCCAAACCACGGGGCCGCCGTACTTCATGGCCAGCGCGTGCCAGTGCCGCGGCCGGGTGTCGTAGAAGTGCCAGTGCACGTTCTTCGAGCGCAGCGCCATCGCCGGCCCCACCTTGCGCCAGCGAAACTGGTTCGCCCCGTCGCCCACATAGGGAAAGATCGAGAGCACGTCGTACAGCGGCGTGCTGATGTAGGTGTCGCCGCGTTCCAGAAAGATCGAGTAGTTCTTGGCGTGCCCGTCGGTGGCGCCCATCAGCCAGAAGGCGAGCTGGGTCAGGGCGAACGACTGCCGATCGCCGTCGTCGGCGCTGCCGGCCAGCAGCCGCATGCCCTCGGCGATGCCGGGGCCGCCGTCCTTCTCGTACTTCTTGCTCGGTGGACAGCCCAGCGCCTGGCAGAAGTCCTCCTGCGGCAGCCGCGCGATCCATTCCTGCCCGTGCTCACCCACCTGCCGTAACCGGTCGAACCGGGTGATCACGAGGGCCTTCTGGTCCTCGAAGCGCCACACCTCGGTGGTCGCCACGGGCAGGTGCAGGTTGTACAGAACCTGCGCGCACAGCCACTCGTTCTCGATCGAGTCCGCCAGATCGACGCGCCGGCTGCCACCCACGAGGCCCAGCGGCAACTTCAGGATGTGCGTCGTCGGCGTGGCGCCGAGCGGCCGGTGCCAGCGCTTGTTCGTGAACAGCAGCGCCGTCTTCTCCTGCGCGCCGGCCAGCGAGATGCGCAGGACGTCGTCATCCTGCGCCTGGCCGAGCACGGCATCCGAGGGCGCGGCGCGCAGCACATCGGCGACTTGGTGCTCGCTCAAAGGCTCACTGTTGATCTCGTCCCAGCCCTGAGGCAGGGCGCCCTCGGGCAGCAGTTGCACGGCGCCCACGCAGTCTCGGCCGACGGCCTGCAGAAGCTCGAACACCTCGACGGACTTTGTCTTGTAGCGGCGCGCGATGCGCTCGCGCATCTTCTCGTTGTCGGGCAGGAGGTTGTCGAAGTAGTTGGCCACGACCGGGCCGCGGATCTCCAGCGCCGACGTGATGGGAAGCGACAGCGACAGCGATCGCCGCCTGGGCGAGTCGAGCCACGTCTTGTCGTAGGTGAGGCGGTGCGAGCCGCGATCGACGCTCCAGGTTCCGACGAGCTCGCCATTCATCCAGATGGCCAGGGTCGAACTCACCAGCTACCCTTCTTGGTCTTGGTGGTGGGAGCGTCTCCGGTGATGCCCGCCGCCGCGCCAGGCACCTGCCGCGCACGCGAACCCTCTTCGGAGGTGGCGTCTGCCTGGGCGTCGCGGATCACCAAGCCCGCGCCCAACGCACCCAGCACCTGCATGATCTGCTGCAGGCTGACCGAGCCGGGGTTGGCCTCGATCTCCACCACGCGCGCCTGGGTCACGCCGATCAGCTCGCCAAGACGCGCCTGCGTCAGGCCGCGCTTCTTGCGCAGCGAACGAAGCTGCTGGCGCAGCTGCTCGGCAGTCTTGAGGGGGTAGTCCATGGGGATGTGTTGCGTGCGAGTTCGATTTCAGCGGAATACAAGTTTAAGCCTGTTGTATCAAAATACAAGCCAGGGCTGATTATAAAATAAAACAAGCTTAGGCTTGTATACACGATAAAGCGGCGAGAGCTGATACGAGGATGTCACGGCCGATCGGTGCGGCGTCAGGCTGTGTGAAGGTCCGTTGAAGCCCTGAATTTGATCGCCAAGGAAGGGCATGGCAACATCCTCGGAACGCTTGGAGCTGGCCCTCATGACGGCAGGTATCCTCTTCGCGCTGTGGATCATCGCGGTTTGGTTCGAAAGCAAGGGGCACTTCGAACCAACGCGTTCATGTCAGGAACAGCGATTATGGTTTCAGTCAACAACCTGACCTTCCGCAATGGCCGAGAGTTGACCTGCTTTGACTCCAGGCGTCGGCCATGCCGCAAGTGATCAATCCAGCGGCGCATATCGATTCCGTTGAATACGCAAGAGCTGTACTGTGTTCCCTGAGCTTCGTTGCGACTGACACGTCTCGCGAAGTCCATGTGACCCGCCTCCATGATCAATTCGATCGTGCCGGTATCGCGCCACTGCTTGCAGACGCGCTCAAAACGCTGAAACTGATCCGCGAAGCAGAAGAATTGGGCGGGGGATATTGGATCCCGCCTCCAATCCGCGCGGTCGACCTAGATGGCAAACACTGCCTCCTCATCGGCGCGCATCCGACCGTCGAGTTGCGCCGTCATTTCGGCAGCACGCGCCGAGCGGGAGCCGGTAGGGTCGCAGACGCCAAAGAAGTCGTGGGTCTTCCAAAACAGTCGCTCGCGGCCTGGAGCCGATACGACGGACGCGATGCGAGTACCTTCGCGCGAACGGCTATCGAATCTGCAATGCAGCACTTAGCGCCGTCCGTAGTCGTCGAGGGCCTGGAGGCTTTCGGCACGAGAACTGGCGTGGGCGCGACGGGACGATACCGCGAGCCTGCGTGGGTGCGGGTAGGGGATGGCGCCGCATGCACCTGGCGCGGTATCGGACTCTTTCGTTCGAGAACCAGTGCTAAGCACCACCGCTACTTCCTTGCACGGGGGGGGCACCAGAGTCAGCCGACATTCCTGGAGGGCCCCCCGGCCCGAGAACCCATCCGAATGCAATTCGGGCTCGCAGCACTTCAAGGTCAGCCGTTGACAATCAAGATAGCGTCATCTCGGAACGCAGTGTCAATCTCGCTGCCGCTCAGCGCGCCCGCGGCGCTGCGGCGCCTTCTCGTGGCCTTGTGCGAAGCCGATGCGCGATCGTTTGGGCGCACCTGGACCTGCCGAAATCCGGAATATCTGCCGGCATTGCAAGCGTCACTTCAAGAACTCGAATGTGAGACTGCCCATCATGAGTGAACCAAGAACCTACTCGGCTCGCGCCGTCTTCGATGGGATGAAGGGTACGTTTCATCGTTACCTAGAAGCGCAGTACCACATCTGGAACGAAGGTCTGATCGAGGGGCGGAACGAACTCCTGGAGGCAGAGGGTGTCTCGTTTCAGGAGCCGCGCATCGAGGCGACGCCGTTCTACGTGGCGGGCAGAACTTACTCGCAGATGCAGATACCGAAGGCGGCAAAGGCAGTTCTCGAACTTGCCGCCAAGCAAACCGGCACCGGCATTCCCGATCGGCCTTACAAGCACCAGACCGACTCCCTTGAGGCATTCCTGGGGCGCGGAGAAGAAATCATTGTCGCCACTGGCACCGGCTCCGGAAAGACAGAATGCTTTCTGATGCCGATTCTCGGATCGCTTGCTTTGGAGTCCGCAGAGCGACCAGACTCCTGGCTCAGGCCCGGGTGTCGCGCTCTGTTGCTCTACCCCATGAACGCGCTGGTCAATGATCAGCTCTCGCGGCTGCGACGGCTCCTGGGTCAAGAAGACGTTGCGGAACACATACGGGGCACGCGACCTGGCCGGGCCACCTTCGGCATGTACACCGGCCGAACACCGTACCCCGGAGTGCCGAGCAGAGCTCGCGATCAAACGCGCCTGCGCCCGCTCGTTCAGCACGCTTACCTCGACCTACCTGCGGAAGCCAGGGAGCGACTGGACCGGGAAGGAAAGTGGCCGGGGAAGGACTTGGATAGCTATGTCGGATCGTCGTTCGTGACGGGTCCCAATGACTCGGAGATGCTGTCGCGTAGCGAGATGCAGGCGCGCTGCCCGGACATCCTGGTCACGAACTATTCGATGCTGGAGTACATGCTCCTTCGACCGATTGAGCGGAGCATCTTCGAGCAAACGGCGGCATGGTTGGCTGCAAACGAATCGAACGTCTTCACGGTCGTGCTGGACGAGGCGCACATGTATCGCGGCTCCGGCGGCGCCGAAGTCGCGTATCTGCTGCGAAGGCTGCACGCCCGCTTAGGCGTTCCGCGAGATCGCGTGAAATACATCCTGACCAGCGCAAGTCTCGGGAAGTCGGCGGAGGCCGTCGCCCGGATGAAGTCGTTCGCGGCCGACTTGAGCGGCCTCGGGCCGCAGGGACGCGAGTTCGTGCTCATCAAGGGTGGGCAAACGGTGAAGACCGGCGAGCGCCCGGCCACGAGCGGCGAAGCGGCTGCGCTCGCGGCGTATGACGTCGCCGCGCTGCACGACTCCGTGGCCAACCCGGGACCGGCGGGCGAGGGATTCGCAGCACTGCTGCGCTCGCTCGGACAGAACGCGCCGTCCAGTCAAGGTGACCAGGCAGCCCTTCGCCAAGCCGTCTATGAGTGGCTGCAATCGTTCGGCCCTGCCGCATTGATCGCGAACCTGGTGACAGCGCAGCCCCGACAACTACGGGCCGTTGCAATGTTGGCCTTCCCTGGGTCGGACACGGCAGCAGCGGCGATGGAGGCGATGCTGGCGCTCATGTCGTTCGCCAAAGGATAGCGGACGTGTATTCGCACCCGTGCGCTCACATGTGTTCTTCCGTGGCCTTGCTGGCATCTTCGCTTGCTCGGACTCGGGCTGCACGGCGCGAGGCGCGTCGGAGCAGGCAATTTTGGGGAAGATGTATTCGGCGCCGATGCTGCGGTGCGGTTGCGGTTCACGGGTGTATGAAGTGCTCACACATCGCGACTGCGGAGCAGCTTTCATCCGTGGATATGTCCAGGATCAGTTCGGCACGTTCCTGTGGCATCAACCCTCGAATGGTTTATGGGGTGCCGGCGGCCTCGTAGAAGCCCACTTCCTCGTGGAAGTAAATCGCCGGGCGGGCGGCGCGCACGGGCGGATGGAAGGAGCGCATGTCTGGCTTCACAAGGCGACCGGAAGACTGGTGCAGGCTCCACCTCCCGAAGCCGAACTCAGTCAATACCTCAAATTGCTTCGGCCGGATGGATTGGTCTCGGTCGCCGGGCAACAGGTCCTGTCCTTCAACCGTGAGTGCCCGGTTTGCACGCGCCGTTGGCGCATTGGCTCGACCAAGATCATGGATTTGGCAACCAAAGGCGAAGCTCCGTTCGCCCAACTGATTCGGACGCAAGTCGAACTCCAGCCGATCACGCAGGAAAAGTCGGATAACTCGCCGAACGGCGGTCGCAAGTCCCTTCTGTTTTCCGATGGCCTGTGAGAACCACTGCCCGGCCGCGCTGTCGAACGCGATCATGTGGCTCGTCCTCACTCGTGCACCGCTGCCCGACGCCCCGTACTGGCCGGGCCGGCGATTGCTCGCGCTCGTCGATGCCGTCGGGTGGCCCGTAGCCTGGATCGCGGTGGCGATGCAGTTGCCGCAACCGGCGGGCATCGTCGGCCCGATGGTCATCGCGCTCGCGGTGGTGAGCGCGCTCGGCCGCGCACATCGGGCCGCCTTGCAAAACCATCGCTACTACTTCACGACGTGGCGTTGGGGTCGCGTGGCGCTGGGTTTGCTGCTGATCGGCATGGTGCTGAAGGTTGCGCTGCTGCCAGCATGATCTTTGCGACGATGTCGCAAGAATCCACGCCGGTGATTCCATCAAGGGGCGCACGGTGGCGGCGAGCACGATGATCCACGTCAGGAATGGACGAGCACATCAAGAACAGAGCGACGGAGACGTTGGCGGCGATAGGGCTGCCTATGTCCGATGAGGTTCGGGTCCTCCTTACGCGTGTGGCGGCCGGTCAGCGCTTGCCCTTCGCGCTCCAGGCACCGAACGTCGGTCCTGCGCCGCGATGGGAGAAGCACGCCCCTCCGGGAAGCGCGCGCCTCGCATCGGCGTATCGGTCCCCTTCACACTGAGGCAGAGCGGTTGCTGTTGTGCGCGGATTGTGCTTAAATAGTGCATCGAAAGTGCGCAATGAGCGAGGTGCCGTGTGACCGATGCAGCCGTTGTTGACCCGCCGATGCTGGGCGACACCTTCCAGCATTTCCTTGAGTTCTTGAAGGAGCCCGAGCTTCCGGCGCCTGTGCTCTCGCCGCGGCGCTTCAGCCAGGCGCTGCACATCGATCTTCAGACGCTGGCCGAACAGGCGCACGTCCACCGCAACACGATCGCGCGTGCTCCGGCATCGAGGGGAGTGCAGGACTACCTGCGCGAATCGCTTCGCGTCATCAAGGCGGCGACGGACGTGAGCGGAGACGTCAACAAGGCGCTGTTCTGGTACCGCAACGAGCCGTTGTCGGCGTTCGGCTTCAAGACTGCCGAAACGCTGGTCTCCGCAGGCAGGACCGAGGCCGTGCTCAAGTACGTGATGTCCATCGAGGCCGGCGCGTCGGGATGATCTTCACGACGCTCGGGCCGCTCGCGGCGTACCGCATGCACATGCCCAAGTGGGCTGCGACGCCGGCCAGCGGCGCCGGTGCCGCTGCTCACGGAGGGCGCGCCAACCGACCGGGAACACACGCGCTGTATCTCGCGCTCGAGCCGGTCACGGCGGTCCGCGAGTACCAGCAGGCTTCGACGCTGCTGCCGCCCGGAACGCTGGTGAGCTACACCGAGCTGTCCAAGGTCGTTGACTTTCGAGCGGGCTACAAGCCCGGCGCCTGGCCTGAGCTTTGGGAAGAGTTCGCTTGCGACTGGCGCGAACTCTGGTTCAACCAGGGCATCGAGCCGCCCAGTTGGGTGCTTGCAGACGAAGCGATTGCGGCGAGCGCGACGGGGGTCTTGTTCGCGTCGACGGTGGAGC
>JANMHY010000957.1:0-1729 GCA_031375525.1 Burkholderiales bacterium | reverse complement strand
GTCGAACACTTCGCGCAGGATGCGCGGGCTTTGATTGGCCAGCCGCATGCGCACGCGGGTGCCCGGCGTGTCGCATGCTTGCTCGGCAATGGCATCGTCGGCGCGCGGCGCATGGCTGAAGCGCAGGTGGTGCGACTCGATCTCGAAGAAATCTAAGGCGCGCGAGGTGAAGAAGATGCCCTCGCCGGTGTGCCGCTCGGGCGCCGTCGTCAGCTTGCCCTTGGCCAGCTCGAGGATCGCCTCGCGCGGGTCGTGCAGGTTCAATGCGCGCTGAATCTTCACAAAGATGCCCTCGCCCTCGTCGGCGACGAGCACCTCGGCCCAGAGCGCATTCAGGTGCACGCGAACCTGCACGTCCTGCGAACCCGAGTGGTCGATGGCGTTGTTGATCATTTCGGTGGCGGCGTAGTGCCAGATGTCGCGCACGTTCTGCGCCAGCCGCGCCACCATCGGCGAGACGAGCTCGCGCCAGACCAGGTCTTCCTGCAAGCCGTCACGCGCATAGCGGCGCTCGACTTGCAGATGCCGCAATTGGTACTTGCGCGCCAAGGTCGTGCCCTCGGCACGGATCAGCCCGTCGCGCATCAGCCCTTGCAAGTGGCCATTGGCCACCTGGCGCGACAGCCCACAGGTTTGTGCGAGGCGAGTTCCGACGCGGCGACCGTCCGCTGCGATGAGCTCGAGGGCCTGCTGGCGGACGGCTGTTTTGTCAATCTCCATGGCTAGGATTGTAAAGGCCGTGACCTTGGATTGACAAAGTGGCGAGTCGAAGTTGTCAGGCCTTGGTCGTCTTCGGCGGCGCCAGGCGATACGTCGCCGGCGTGCGGCTCAGCTTGATCGGCGACGCCACGCCTTTGTAGCCGCCGATCTGCACCACCATGCCGCGGTGCGCCGTGTGCGGATCGGCCAGCGCCGCCGGGATGTCCCGCGTCGGCGCACAGGGCACGCCGGCGCGGAGCAGGCGGTCGGCGAGCGGCTCGCAGTCGAACTTCGTCAGCGCCTCTTCGAGCAAACGCTTCAACTCGATGCGGTTGGCCGAGCGCAGCGCGTTGTTCGCAAAGCGTGCATCGCTGGCCAACGCCGGCGCACCGATCTGCTCAGCCAGCTTGGCAAACTGGCCGTCGTTGCCCACGGCCAGGAAGATCGGCACGGTGCGCGTGCTAAAGGTGTCGTAGGGGCAGATGTTGGGGTGCGCGTTGCCGCTGCGGCCGGGCACGCGGCTCGGGTCGAGCAGATGGTTGGCGGTGTGCGGGTGCAGGAAGGACAGGCCGCAGTCGTACAGCGCGGCTTCGACGAACTGGCCCTGGCCGCTCTTGGTGCGCTCGTGCAGCGCCATCAGGATGCCGAGCGCGGCGTTCATGCCCGTGGCGATGTCCACCGCCGGCACGCCCAGGCGCACGGGGCTGCCGCCGTTGGCGTCGGTCTCGCCGTTGATGCTCATCATGCCGACCATCGCCTGCACGGCCGCGTCGTAGCCCGGCAGACCGCCCTTGGGGCCGTCGGCGCCGAAGCCGGACACGCGGCAGTGGATCAGGCGCGGGAACTTGGCGGCGAGCGTGTCGTAACCCAGGCCCCACTTCTCCATCGAGCCGGTCTTGAAGTTCTCCACCAGCACGTCGGCGTCTTGCAGCAGCGCGAGCAGCGCTTCGCGTTGCGGGGCTTGAGCCAAGTCCATCGTCATGCCGCGCTTGTTGCGGTTCAGGCCGAGAAAGTACGACGCGGTGCCGTG
>JANMHY010000953.1:0-3129 GCA_031375525.1 Burkholderiales bacterium | reverse complement strand
ACATCATTTACAAGGTCGCCACGCGGCCGGCGGCGCGCATCGGCGCCGACGAGATCTGGGACTAGGCCGAGTTCGCGCTGATGGAGTCGCTGCGGGGCTAGATCTGCGAGTTCGAAGTCGCGCCCGGCGACGGCGCCTTCTACGGGCCGAAGATCGAGTACACGCAGGCAACGCGCCGGCGTGCTGCTCGATCAGGATGCCGATGAAACGCTCCAGGCTGCCGACGATGGCTCGGTGCAGCATGACCGGCGCTTTGCGCTCGCTGGACTCGGTGACGTACTCTGCGCCGAGCAGCCCGGCCATCGAAAAATCGACCTGCATCGTGCCGCACTGCCACGGGCGGCCGAGCGCGTCTTTGAGCGTGTATTCGATCTTCGGTCCGTAGAAGGCGCCGTCTCCAGGCGCGACTTCGAACTCGCAGTTCGATCGGCGCAGCGACTCCATCAGCGCGAACTCGGCCTTGTCCCAGATCTCGTCGGCGCCGATGCGCGCCGCCGGCCGCGTGGCGACCTTGTAAATGATGTGGTTGAAGCCGAAGTCGGCATAGACCTTCTGCAGCAGCGCCGTGTAGGCCACGCATTCGTCCAGGATCATGTCTTCCGTGCAGAAGATGTGCCCGTCGTCCTGCGTGAAGGCGCGCACGCGCATGATGCCGTGCAGCCCACCCGTCGGCTCGTTGCGGTGGCACTGGCCGAACTCGCCATAGCGCAGCGGCAGATCGCGATAACTCTTGATGCCCTGCTTGAAGATCAGGATGTGGCCGGGGCAGTTCATCGGCTTCAACGCGTAGTCGCGCTTCTCCGACTCCGTCGTGAACATGTTGTCGCGGTACTTGTCCCAATGGCCCGTCTTCTCCCACAACGCGCGGTCGAGAATCTGCGGCCCTTTGACTTCCAGGTAGCCGTTGTCGCGATAGACGCGGCGCATGGTCTGCTCGACCTCCTGCCACACCATCCAGCCCTTGGGGTGCCAGAACACCGTGCCGGGGCTGTGCTCGTCGAGGTGGAACAGATCCAACTCGCGGCCGAGCTTGCGGTGGTCGCGCTTCTCGGCTTCTTCGAGCATCGTCAGGTACTGCTGCAGCTCTTCCTTCGTCGCCCACGCAGTGCCGTAGATGCGTTGCAGCATCTCGTTGCGGTGGTCGCCGCGCCAGTACGCGCCAGCCACCTTCATCAGCTTGAAGTGCTTCAGCTTGCCTGTGCTCGGCACGTGCGGGCCGCGGCACAGGTCTTCGAACTGGCCTTCGCGATACAGCGACACGTCTTCGCCGGCGGGAATGCTGGCGATGATCTCGGCCTTGTAGTGCTCGCCGAGCGACTTGAAGTACGCAACGGCCTCATCGCGCGGCAACACGCGACGCTCGACCTTCTCGTCGCGCTTGCTCAACTCCGTCATCTTGGCTTCGATCGCCACCAGATCCTCTGGCGTGAACGGGCGCTTGTACGAGAAGTCGTAATAGAAGCCGTTCTCGATGACCGGGCCGATCGTCACCTGCGCGTCGGGGAACAGCTCCTTGACCGCATAGGCCAGCAGGTGCGCCGTCGAGTGGCGGATCAGCTCGAGGCCGTCGGCGCCCTTGTCCGTGACGATGGCGAGTTGCGCATCGCGCTCGATGCGGTGGCTCAGATCAACGAGCTTGCCGTCCACGCGGCCGCCGAGCGCTGCCTTGGCCAGCCCCGCGCCGATCGACGCAGCCACGTCGCCCACCGTCACCGGCGCAGGAAACTCGCGTTTACTGCCATCGGGCAATTGAATCGAAATCATCTTGTGCAACTCCAGAAAACAAAAAGCGCGGACAGTGCCGCGCTTTCGTTAGTAAGAAAGAGGATTGCGGTGGACGTGCGCGAACGACTACACCGCGTCAGCGGTGCCAAAAGTTCGCGGTGTCATAACCGTCATGCCTTTCTCGCCCTTGTGGATTGATTTGTTTCCATTCTAGCGGCCCGAGAGCGCGGCACAATCCCACATCTCGCTCTCCGGACCTCGCCATGACCACGACCACCATCCGCCGCGACGACCTGATCGAAACCGTGCGCGCCGCGCTGCAGTACATCAGCTACTACCACCCTGCGGACTACATCGCGCACCTGGCGCGGGCCTATGCGGCCGAGCAAGGCCCGGCGGCGAAAGACGCGATTGCGCAGATCCTCACCAACTCGCGCATGTGCGCCGAAGGCAAGCGCCCGATCTGCCAGGACACCGGCATCGTCAACGTCTTCCTCGACGTCGGCATGGACGTGCGCTGGGAAGGGTTCGGCGACGGCACGATCGACGACGCCATCAACGAAGGTGTGCGCCGCGCATACCTCGACCCCGACAACAAGCTGCGCGGCTCGATCGTTGACGACCCGTTGTTCACGCGCAAGAACACCAAGGACAACACGCCCGCCGTCGTCAGCATGAAGATCGTGCCCGGCAACACGCTCGGGGTCGGCGTTGCGGCCAAGGGCGGCGGCTCGGAGATGAAGAGCAACTTCGAGATGTTGAAAGCCAGCGACTCGCTCGTCGATTGGGTCATGAAGACCGTCCCAAAGATGGGCGCCGGCTGGTGCCCGCCCGGCATGCTCGGCATAGGAGTCGGCGGCACGGCCGAGAAGGCGATGGCGATGGCCAAGGAAGCGTTGATGGACGACATCGACATGTTCGAGTTGCAGCAGAAAGCGAGGGTCGGCGCGTCGCTGACGCAGCTCGAAGAGATGCGGCTCGAACTCTGCGACAAGGTCAACGCACTCGGCATCGGCGCGCAAGGGCTCGGCGGCCTCACGACCGTGCTCGACGTCAAGATCAAGACCTTCCCGACGCATGCCGTCGGCAAGGCCGTGGCGATGATCCCCAACTGCGCCGCGACTCGCCACGCGCATGTGGTGATGGACGGCTCGGGGCCTGCGTATCTCGAACCGCCGAGCCTGGACCTGTGGCCCGACGTGCATTGGCAGCCCGACTACAACAAGAGCCAGAAGGTCGACCTCAACACGCTGACCAAGGAACAGGTGGCCGCGTGGAAGCCGGGCGACACGCTGCTGCTGTCCGGCAAGATGCTCACCGGCCGCGACGCCGCGCACAAGCGCATCCAGGACATGCTTGCCAAAGGCGAGAAGCTGCCGGTCGATTTCACCAACCGCGTCATCT
>JANMHY010000910.1:0-5271 GCA_031375525.1 Burkholderiales bacterium | reverse complement strand
CCGGCAGCGGCGTTTCCACCGCTTCGGCCAGCGGCTTTTCCGACAGGTACTTGAGCACGCCGATGTAGGCCACGATCAGCGCCAGGTACAGCGTGACGTACATCGCCAGCGTCAGCGCGATCATCGGCGCCGGCACGTTGGAGGCCACCTCGGCGGTGCGCAGCAGGCCGAACACCACGAAGGGCTGGCGGCCGATCTCGGTGACGTACCAGCCGGCCACCGTGGCCACCCAGCCCGAGAACGTCATGCCTGCCAGCAGCCAGAGCAGCGCACGCGGCGCGCGCTCCGCGGCCCAGCCGCGGCGGTGCATCAACCACCAGCCGAGCCAGCTCGTGGCGAGCATCAGCATGCCGACGCCGACCATGGCGCGAAAGGCGAAGAACAGCGGCGCGACCGGCGGGTGCGCGTTCGGAAAGGCGTCGATGCCTTTGATCTCAGCGTCGGGGTCGTGGCGCAGGATGAAGCTGGCCATCTTCGGAATGCCGATCTCGTAGTGGTTCGACTGCGTGGCCGCATCGGGCCAGGCGAACAGCAGCAGCGGCGCGCCGCGCTCGGTCTTCCAGATGCCTTCCATCGCGGCGATCTTCTGCGGCTGGTGTTCGAGCGTGTTCAGGCCGTGCATGTCACCGACGAAGATCTGCAGCGGGATGACGAAGGCGGCCAGCGTCAAGCCGCTGCGCAACACCTTGGGCGTGGACACGTTGGCCTTGCGCTTCAACAGTTGCCAGGCGGCCAGACCCGACATCAGGAAGGCCACCGTCAGCGACGAGGCCAATAGCATGTGCGTGAAGCGGTACGGGAACGACGGGTTGAACAGGATCGCCAGCCACGACTGCACGAAGAACTCGCCGCCCTCGATGCGGTAGCCGGCGGGCGTCTGCATCCACGAGTTGAGCACCAGGATCCAGAACGCGCTCATCGTGGTGCCGAAGGCGACGAGGAAGGTGGCCAGCAGGTGCACGCGCTCGCCGACGCGGCCATGTCCGAACAGCATGATGCCGAGAAAGCCCGCTTCGAGAAAAAACGCCGTCAGCACTTCGTAGCCGAGCAGTGGCCCGGCGATGTTGCCGACGCGCTCCATGAAGCCCGGCCAGTTGGTGCCGAACTGGAAGCTCATCGTGATGCCGCTGACCACGCCGAGGGCGAAGGTCAGCGCGAAGACCTTGGTCCAGAAGCGGTAGGCGCCGAGCCAGGCGTCGTCGCGCGAGCGCAGCCAACGCAGGCGAAAGAACAGCAGCACCCAGCCGAGGGCGATGCTGATCGTCGGGAACAGGATGTGGAAGGTGATGTTGGCCGCGAACTGCATGCGGGCCAGGATCAGGGCGTCCATGGGCTGGCTTGTCCTTCGGGTACATTGCGCGCCACCATGACTGCCCTGCAACTCGACGGCCGCCACATCGTGCTGGGTTTGTCCGGCGGCATCGCCTGCTACAAAGCGGCGGAGCTGACACGCGAGTTGACCAAGGCCGGCGCGACTGTGCAAGTGGTGATGACCGAAGCGGCCGAAAAATTCATCGGTGCGGTGACGATGCAGGCTTTGTCGAACCGGCCGGTGGTCACCAGCCAGTGGGATGCGCGGCCCGACAACAACATGGCGCACATCAACCTGACGCGCGAGGCCGATGCGGTGATCGTCGCGCCGGCCAGCGCCGATTTCATCGCCAAGCTGGCGCAAGGGCGCGCCGACGAATTGCTGTCGCTGCTGTGTCTGGCGCGGCCGATCGACAAATGTCCTTTGCTGGTGGCGCCGGCGATGAACCGCGAGATGTGGGCGCACCCGGCGACGCAGCGCAACGTGGCGCAGATCGTGGCCGACGGCGCGCTGCTGCTCGGGCCCGATGCCGGCGACCAGGCCTGCGGCGAAGTCGGCGACGGCCGCATGCTCGAGGCCGAGCAACTGCGCGATGCGCTGATCGCCTTCTTCCAACCGAAGCTGCTGGCCGGGCGCACGGTCTTGATCACCGCCGGCCCGACCTACGAGGCGATCGATCCGGTGCGTGGCATCACCAACCTGTCGAGCGGCAAGATGGGCTTTGCGATCGCGCGCGCCGCGGCCGAGGCCGGCGCAGCGGTCACGCTCGTCGCCGGGCCGGTGGCGCTGGCCACGCCGGCCGGCGTGACGCGCATCGATGTGTCGAGCGCGCGCCAGATGCATGACGCGGTGCTGCCGCTGGCAGCGTCGCACGATGTGTTCGTGGCCACCGCTGCGGTGGCCGACTGGCGGCCGGTCGATGCCGCCGAGCACAAGATCAAGAAGGCGCCGGGGCAGGGCGCGCCGGCGTTGGCGTTGACCGAGAACCCCGACATCCTCGCGGCGGTGGCGGCCTTGCCGAAGCGGCCGTACTGCGTCGGCTTCGCCGCCGAAAGCCACGAGGTCGAGCAGCATGCGCGGGCCAAGCTCGTGCGCAAGAACGTGCCGCTGATCGTCGGCAACCTCGGGCCGGCGACCTTCGGCCAGGACCACAACGCGCTGTTGTTGGTCGATGCGAAAGGCACGCGCGCGCTGCCGCATGCCGACAAGCTGACGCTGGCGCGGCAGTTGATCGCAGAAATCGCCAGCAGACTCAACGCATGACAGTGATCGATGTTCGCGTGCTCGACGCGCGCATGGCGGTGCATCTGCCCGCCTACGCCACGCCCGGCAGCGCCGGCCTCGACCTGCGTGCCTGCCTCGATGCAGCGCTGGTGCTGGCGCCGGGCCAGGCGCAGTTGATCCCCACGGGACTGTCGATCCACATCGGCGACCCCGGCTTGTGCGCGATGCTGCTGCCGCGCTCGGGCCTCGGCCACAAGCACGGCATCGTGCTCGGCAACCTGGTCGGCCTGATCGACAGCGACTACCAAGGCCCGCTGATGGTGAGCTGCTGGAACCGCGGTCAGAGCGCCTTCACGATCGAGCCGATGGAGCGTATCGCGCAGATGGTGATCGTGCCGGTGGTGCAGGCGGCGTTCCGGCGCGTCGATGCGTTCGACGCCTCGTCGCGTGGCGAAGGCGGCTTCGGCTCGACGGGCAAGCGCTAGCGGCCTACTGCACGAGCTTGCTGGCTTCGTTCGAGTAGTCGCTCTCGTTGCCGCTCGCATCGACCGCCGTCACCGCGAAGTAGTAGCGGCTGCCCGCGGCCAGGCCGCTGACGACCCAGGTCTCGACCGGTCCGATCTCGATGCCCGCTCCTTTGGGTTGAAGATATTGCCCGGACGCCAGGCCGTAGTAAACCCGGTAGCCGGTGACGGCGGCGCTGGCGGAACGCGTCCAGGCCAGTGTCGCGCTCGGGCCGCTCTGGCTCGCGCGGCCGCCGCCGGCCATCAGCGCCCACAGCAGGGCCATGCCGAGCAACAACGCTGCCGCAGCGCATGACCATCGAATGAAGTGTCTGTTCTCCATAGGCAGCCCGCAGGACTTTTGCGTCCTCGCGTTGGCCGCGGCCTCCGCCGCAACACTACTGCCAAGCGATGTGGCCGCGCAAGGGTGCGTGCCCGCAGCGCGCTGCTATTGCAGGCGGCCTGGCGCCGGCATCAGGCTGGCGATGTCGAACACATTGCTGCCGACGCTGCCGGCTTCGACTTCGTCGTCGCTGGCCTCGCGTACATCGAGCACCTTCAAGTGCAGGCGCAAGGCCATGCCGGCCAGCGGGTGGTTGCCGTCGAGCACGACATGCGTCGGATAGACCTCGGTCACGGTGTAGATCGCGTCGGCCGGCATGTCGGGTGTGGCGTGGCCTTCGGGCAAGCCCTCGAAGCGCATGCCGGGCTCGACGCCGTCGGGGAACAGCGAACGGTTCTCGAAGCAGACCAGCTCGCTCGCGTAATCGCCGAAGGCATGTTCAGGTTCGAGGTGCAGATGCGCTTCGAAGCCGCGGCTCTGACCGTCGAGCGCTTCTTCGACCTTGGTCAGAAGATCGTCGCCGCCGTAGAAGAACTCGACCGGCTCGGTCAGCTCGTCGATGTCCGCGCCGTGCGCGTCGGACAGTTTCCACGTCAGCGCCACGACGCAGGGC
This sequence comes from Burkholderiales bacterium, assembly GCA_031375525.1. Lineage (GTDB taxonomy): Bacteria > Pseudomonadota > Gammaproteobacteria > Burkholderiales > Burkholderiaceae_C > CADEEN01. Next base: position 1,276 of record JANMHY010000910.1, on the reverse strand, counting down.
TTGTGAATCGTCATCAGGGTCTCACTCATGGGGCGACGATATTACAGGGCGAGAATGTTGCCGATGATCGACATCGAACAGCCCGCGCCTCTGCTCGGCGGCCTCGCGCCGTCGCGCTTCATGCGCCGCCATTGGCACAAGACGCCGCTGCTGGTGCGGCAGGCCGCGCCGGGGACCCTGCCGCCGCTTTCGCGCACTGAATTGTTCGCGCTGGCGGCGCGCGAGGACGTCGAGTCGCGCCTGGTGATGCGAGAGGGCCGGCAGTGGTCGATGCGGCAAGGCCCGCTGCCGCGGCGCGCACTGCCGCCGCTGTCGCAGTCGAACTGGACGCTGCTCGTGCAAGGGCTCGATCTGCATGTCGATGCCGCGCAGGCGCTGTTGTCGCGCTTTCGTTTCGTGCCCGACGCGCGGCTCGACGACTTGATGGTCTCGTACGCCAGCGACGGCGGCAGCGTCGGGCCGCACATCGATTCCTACGACGTTTTTCTGCTGCAGATCTCGGGCCGGCGGCGCTGGCGCTACGGCCGCTGCGCGCGGCCGGTGCTGCGCGACGACGTGCCGCTGAAGATGCTGTCGCGCTTCGAGCCCACCGAGTCGCAGCTGCTCGAACCCGGCGACATGCTCTACCTGCCGCCGGGCTGGGCGCACGAGGGCGCGGCTGTCGGCGGCGACTGCATGACGGCATCGATCGGCTTTCGTGCGCCCACGCAGGCCGAGCTGGCGCGCGTGCTGCTCGAGCGCCTGGCCGACCACGGCGGCGACGGTTCGTCACCACGCTACCGCGACCCCGGTCAGGCCGCGACCGCACAGCCCGGCGCCGTGCCGCTCGCGCTGCAGGCGTTTGCGCAGCAGGCGCTGCAAAGTGCACTCGCCGAGCCCGGTGCCACTGCGCGCGCGCTCGGCGAATGGCTCACCGAGCCGAAGCCGCAGGTCTGGTTCGACGGCCGGCACGGCGCTGCCTTGGGCGCCAACGACGGCCTCGCCCTCGATCGCCGCACGCGCATGGCGTATGACGCGCAGCAGGTGTTCATCAACGGCGAGTCCTTTCGCGCCGGCGGCAGCGATGCCCGGCTGATGCGGCGCCTGGCCGACCGGCGCGCGCTGGCGCCGGACGAAGTGCGTCGCCTCGGTGCCGGCGCGCGCGCGTTGATTGCAGAATGGCAGCAGGCCGGCTGGCTGCACGCCCGCTAGGGCCTGTTAACGCTATCGGAGGACTCGCGTGACTCACCAAACAGCCGCCAGCAAGGCGCAAACCGCAGCCATAGCCGCTGCTATG
>JANMHY010000901.1:0-3506 GCA_031375525.1 Burkholderiales bacterium | reverse complement strand
AGCGTGCGGCCGGTGTCGCGCTTGCTCAGCTCCAAGGCCAGCTTGACACGCTGCGCCTCGCCGCCAGACAGTGTGGTCGCACTCTGCCCCAGCTTGATGTAGCCCAGGCCCACGTCGAGCAGCGTCTGCAGCTTGCGCGCGATGTTCGGCACGGCCGAGAAGTAGCCGTGCGCGTCCTCCACCGTCATGCCCAGCACCTGGGTGATATTGCGGCCCTTGTAGAGGATCTCCAGCGTCTCGCGGTTGTAGCGCGCACCGTGGCAGACATCGCAGGGCACGTAGACGTCGGGCAGGAAGTGCATCTCGACCTTGATCACGCCGTCGCCCTGGCAGGCCTCGCAGCGGCCGCCGGCCACGTTGAACGAAAAGCGGCCGGGGCCGTAGCCACGCTCGCGCGCTGCCGGCACTTTGGCAAAGAGCTCGCGGATCGGCGTGAAGAGGCCTGTGTAGGTGGCCGGGTTCGAGCGCGGCGTGCGGCCGATCGGGCTTTGATCGACATTGATCACCTTGTCGAAGGCATCGAGGCCTTCGATCGTGTCGTGCGGCGCCGGCTCGGCATGGCTCTGGTAAAGCTTCTTGGCCACGGCCGCATACAGCGTGTCGTTGACCAGCGTGCTCTTGCCCGAGCCCGAGACGCCGCTGATGCAGGTGAACAGGCCGACCGGAATCTCGACCGTCACATTCTTCAGGTTGTTGCCGCGGGCGCCGCAGATCGTCAGCACTTGCGGGTCGGTGCTGGCCGCGAGCGTCGTCCGCATCTTCGGCAACGGGATGCGCAACGCACCGCCGAGGTAGCGGCCGGTCAGTGAGTCGGCATTCGCCGCCACTTCGTCCGGTGTGCCCTGCGCCATCACGCGCCCGCCATGCACGCCGGCGCCGGGGCCGAGGTCGATCACATGCTCGGCAGCGCGGATCATGTCTTCGTCATGCTCGACGACGAGCACGCTGTTGCCGATATCGCGCAGGTGGCGCAGCGTGCCGATCAGGCGAGCGTTGTCGCGCTGGTGCAGGCCGATGCTCGGCTCGTCGAGCACGTACATCACGCCGGTGAGGCCCGAGCCGATCTGCGACGCCAGGCGGATGCGCTGCGCCTCGCCGCCGGAGAGCGTATCGGCGCTGCGTTCGAGGCTCAGGTACGACAGGCCGACATCGTTCAAGAATTTCAGCCGCGAGCGAATCTCGCGCATCACCTTCTCGCCGATGTCGGCCTTGTTGCCGACCAGGTGCAGCGCGTCGAAGTGGGCCTGGCATTGCGCCAGCGTCAGGTGCTCGGCTTCGAAGATCGCCAGGCCGCGCAGCGCCGGGTCATCGCTTTGCAGAAAGACGTGCCGCGCCTCGCGCCGCAGGCGCGTGCCTTCACACGCCGGGCACGGTTTGGCTGACTGATAGCGCGCCAGGTCTTCGCGCACCGCCGCCGAATCGGTCTCGCGCCAGCGGCGCTCGAAATTCGGCAGGACGCCTTCCCACGGATGCCAGCGCTTGACCGTGCGCCGCTTGCCCCCCGCCCCTTCGGCGGAATAGACGAACGCGATCTCGGTCTTGCCGCTGCCGTGCAAGAGCGTTTGCTGATGCGCTTTGGGCAGTTGCTCGAACGGCGTCTCGAGGTCGAAGCCGTAGTGCTTGGCCACGCTCTCCAACAAGCCGAAGCTGTAGCTGTTGCGCTTGTCCCAGCCTTTGACGGCGCCGCTGGCCAGGCTCAGCGTCGGGAAGGCGACGACACGTTCGGCGTCGAACACCGTCACCTGGCCGAGGCCGTCGCAGCTCGGGCACGCGCCAACCGGCGAGTTGAACGAGAACAGGCGTGGCTCCAATTCCGGCAGCGAGTAGCTGCACACCGGGCAGCCGAACTTGCTGGAGAAAAGGTGTTCTTTGCCGGTGTCGAGTTCGAGCGCGATGGCGCGGCCGTCGGCGATGCGCATCGCGGCTTCGAAGCTTTCGGCGAGGCGTTGTGCCATCCCGCGCGACGGGCCGCTCCCGAGCAAGGGCTGCGCCCCCTCGGGGGGCTGACGCGAAGCGTCTAGGGGGCCAACAGGTCCATCGGGCTTGGTGCGCACGCGGTCGATGACGACATCGATGTCGTGCTTCTCGGTCTTCTTCAGCACCGGCAACGCGTCGGCCTCGACCACCGCGCCATCGACGCGAAAGCGCACGTAGCCCTGGGCCTGCATCGCCGCCAGCAGATCCGCGAACTCGCCCTTGCGGTCGCGCACCGCGGGCGCGAGCACGGCGAGCTTGGTGTCTTCGGGCAACGCCAGCACGGCATCGACCATCTGCGCGACGCTCTGCGCGGCCAGCGGCAGGTCGTGGTCGGGGCAATACGGCGTGCCGGCGCGCGCATAGAGCAGGCGCAGGTAGTCGTGGATCTCGGTGATCGTGCCGACGGTCGAGCGCGGGTTGTGCGAGGTCGCCTTCTGCTCGATGGAAATCGCGGGCGACAGGCCCTCGATGACATCGACATCGGGCTTGTCCATCAGCTGCAGGAACTGGCGCGCGTACGCCGACAGGCTCTCGACATAGCGCCGCTGGCCTTCGGCATACAGCGTGTCGAAAGCCAGGCTCGATTTGCCCGAGCCCGACAGCCCGGTGATCACGACCAGCGCGTGCTTCGGGATGTCGAGGTCGATGTTCTTGAGGTTGTGGGTTCGGGCGCCTCGCACGCGTAAGACGCGTGCTTCAGTGGAAGCGCGGAGCATTGGCGAATCAGGCGGCATGGCCGGTCCCGTGAGGTCAACCGGGCATTATCCGCAGAGCAGCTACCAGCGCGCTATCTCGGCGATCCAGGCGTCGCGTTGGGCGGTGGGGACCGGCGCGCGCCAGCAGGCGTGCTGCTCGATCAGGCAGAGCTGCACGCTGTCGCTGCCGAGATCGATCGACACATTGGGTACGTCGGCCTCCAACAACGTCAGCCAAGTCGATCGCGGCAGGGCCACGATGTCGTGCGCCTGAGGCGGCATGCGCCGCCAGACCCCGCCTGTTGCCAGCCGCAGCTGCGCCCACCAAGCGGCCTGCGCCGCACCGTGAGGCATCACGCGTTGGTCGCTGCCCCAGGTCGCCCTGCCCCTTGCCAGCAGTGCATCGATGGGCATCAGCGGGTCGCTGACGGTGGCCGCGTTGGTGGCTGCTCCCAGCGCCCGCCGCGACGACGATTCGAGCGCAGGCATCGACGCCGCAGCCACGCGCGGCCGGCTCGCCTTGGCGGTGTCGGCGCTGACGGCAGCGTCGGCACCACGCCCTTCCTCCAGCCGCTCGGCCGGCGGCGCTGGCGCTGCGGCCACGCTGTCGGCGACCGTCTCGGGTGACCGGGCCGGCTCGGGCCGCGCGACGGCTTTGTCCACAGGCGCCTTCGCTTCCTTGGCCCGGCGGGGCGCGGCCTCTGGCTTCGGCGCCGGCGTTGCGAGTGTCGTCTGCGCCAACAGGTCGCCCGCATCACGCCTGAGCTCGGACGGTGCGACGGCCGGCGCCGCGGCCGAGGCCACGGCCGACGTTGCCGCAGCCTGCTCGGCCGC
>JANMHY010000872.1:0-3924 GCA_031375525.1 Burkholderiales bacterium | reverse complement strand
CGCACGTCGATGGCGAGGCCGTTGCTCATGACGCCGACGGCTTCACATCGACCGGCTGCCCCGGCTTCAAGCGCGCGCTGTCCTTGGCGTCGGGCCGCGCCTCGACCATGAACACCAGGCGCGCGCGCTGCGCGTTCGAGTAGATCACCGGCGGCGTGTACTCGGCGCGGGTGGCGATGAAGTCGATGCGCGCCGCGATCGGTGCACCGCAGCCGTCGCAACGCAGCTCGACGCTTTGGCCGAGCTTCAACGTGCCGAGTTCGGTCTCAGGGACGAAGAAGCGCGCCTTCACTGCACCAGGCGGCAGCAGCGCGATCACCGGCTGACCGGCGTTGACCCATTCGCCAACGCGAAACAGCGTGTCGGCGACGAGTGCGTCATCGGGCGCACGTTGTTGCTTCTGCTGCTCGCGCCACAACGATTGCGCAAGGGCTGAGCGCGCCGCATCGGACAGCGCGTCGGCCGCGGCACGCTCATCGACGCGCGCCGGCAATCGCGCCACACGCAGCGCGGCTTCGAGTTCGGCCACATGCGCCTGCGACTGGTTCGCGGCGGTGCGCGCATCGTCGAGCCGTGACGGCGAGATGAAGCCTTGCGTGACGAGCTGCTGCGCTCGCTTCAACTCACTCGCCGCCAGCGCCGCCTGCGCACGCGCCTGCACGAGCTGTGCTTGGGTCACCGCGACCTCTTCCTTGCGCCGGCCCTTGTCGGTGTTGTCGGCCTGCGCCTGCGCGCTCGTCGCACGCGCCTGCGCCTCTTCGCGCGCTGCGCGTTCGCTGGCGCTGTCGAGCCCGAACAGCGCCGCGCCGCGGGCCACGTTCTCGCCGCGCTTGACGGCCAGCATCGTCAACGCGCCGCCGATCGGCGAGGCGACATACACATAGTCGCCTTCGACATAGCCCGACCACAGGCGCTCGGGGGCGCGCTGGCAGCCGACCAGCAGCAAGGCGCACAACAGCCAGAGCCATCGGTTCATGGATCGTTCTCCACCGCAGAACTCGGCATTTTCAGCCTCTGCGGCCACCGATATACTGATCCACGTCAGCGCCGATTTGCACCAGCTTGCGGGCGCTTAATCAAATTCCGCTAAACAGGCCATGACCACGGTTGGCACCGTCACCGCACAACAGATGCTTTTCAGCGAGCCGCTGCCGCTGCGAAGCGGCGCCACGCTCGCCGGCTACCAGCTCACCTACGAAACCTACGGCACGCTCAACGCCGACAAGAGCAATGCGGTGCTGGTGTGCCACGCGCTCAACGCTTCGCACCACGTGGCCGGTGTCGATACGGCCGGCGCGGCAGGCTGGTGGGACAACCTCGTCGGCCCCGGCAAGCCGCTCGACACCGAGCGCTTTTTCGTCATCGGCGTCAACAACCCGGGCTCGTGTTTCGGCTCCACGGGACCGATGCACACGAACCCGGCGACGGGCAAGCCCTACGGCGCCGACTTCCCCGTCATCACCGTCGAGGACTGGGTCGATGCGCAGTCGCGGCTGATCGACCGCCTGGGCATCACGCAACTCGCGGCGGTGATCGGCGGCAGCCTGGGCGGCATGCAGGCGCTGGCGTGGACGCTGCGCTTTCCGAACCGCATTCGCCACTGCATCGGCGTGGCGACGGCGCCCAACTTGTCGGCCGAGAACATCGCCTTCAACGAGATCGCGCGCCGCGCCATCATCACCGACCCCGACTTCCACGGCGGCCACTTCTACGCTCACGGCGTGGTGCCACGGCGCGGCCTGACCATCGCGCGCATGATCGGCCACGTCACGTACCTCAGCGACGACGTGATGGGCACGAAGTTCGGCCGCAAGCTGCGCAGCGCCAAAGGCACGATGAGCTACGGCTACGACGTCGACTTCGAAATCGAGAGCTACCTGCGCTACCAGGGCGACAAGTTCAGCGACTACTTCGACGCCAACACGTATTTGCTGATCACGCGCGCGCTCGACTACTTCGACCCCGCAGCCGCGCACGGCGGCGACCTGGCGCGCACCTTTGCCGATGTCAAGGCGCAGTTCCTGCTGGTCAGCTTCACCACCGACTGGCGCTTTTCGCCGTCGCGCTCGCGCGAGCTGGTCAAGGCGCTGGTCACCAACCGCCACCGCGTCAGCTACGCCGAGATCGCCGCCGAGCACGGCCACGATGCGTTCCTGCTCGACGATGCGCGCTACCACGGCGTGCTCAGCCCCACCTTCGACCGCATCGCGGCCGAGTTCACGAAGGAAACCCGACGATGAGAACTACCTTGCTCTTGGCAAGCCTGGCCCTTGCCCTCGCCGCCTGCGCGAGTGGCGAAAAGAACGTGCGCGATGCAGCAAACACCCCGCTGTCGGACCTGAACGTCGTGCGCGCCGACATCCCGCCGGTACTCGCCGCCGCGCAGAAGGCGCCCTACGCTGCACCCGCTGACAAGAGTTGCGGCGCGCTGGCCGCCGACGTGCAGGCGCTCGATGCCGCACTCGGCGCCGACCTCGACACGCCGCCCACGGGATCGAACCCGAGCCTGATCGAGCGCGGCGCCGCCGACGCCTTGCGCAACACTGCCGAAGGCGTGATCCCGTTTCGCGGCTGGGTGCGCAAGCTCAGCGGCGCCGAGCGCTACTCGCGCGACGTGGCCGCGGCGATCGCGGCCGGCACGATCCGGCGTGCGTATTTGAAGGGCATCGCGCAAGCCGGAGGCTGCACTGCGCCAGCCGCACCGCGCAGCTGAAAGCACGATGAGCCAGCGCCGCGACCTCGAAGTGATTGCCGATCTCGTGCCGGCCGGCGCGCGCGTGCTCGACCTCGGCTGCGGCAGCGGCGAGCTGCTCGCGCATCTCGTCGAGCACAAAGGCTGCAGCGGCTACGGCATCGAGATCGACGATGCGAACCTGCGCTCGGCGATGGCACGCGGCATCGACGTGCTGCAGTTGAACCTCGAAGAAGGTCTAGCGATGTTCGGCGACGCCAGCTTCGACGTCGTGCTGCAGCTCGACACGCTGCAGCATCTGCGCAATGCCGAGAAGATGCTGGTCGAGACGGCGCGCGTCGGCCGCATCGGCATCGTTAGTTTTCCGAATTTTGCGCACTGGCCGAACCGCCTGGCCGTGCTGCGCGGGCGCATGCCGGTGACCAAGGTGCTGCCGTATCAGTGGTACGACACGCCCAACATCCGTGTCGGCACGCTGGCCGACTTCGACCTGCTGGCGCGCAAGAACGGCCTGTCGATCCTCGACAGCTTCGGCCTGCGCGACGGCAAGCCGGTGCGCGGGTGGCCGACTGCGCGGGCCAGCGTCGCCGTGTTCAAGTTCGAGCGCCGCGCCTGACGGGCGGCGGGCTCGGGCCGCGTCAGCGCTCGGCCGTGCGGCGGCGCCACTCGCTCCACAGAATCTCGTGCAAGGACTCGCTGACGCGGCCGGCGTACTCGAGCGCGTTCTTGTTGGCGCGCGGTTTGTCGAGCGCGGCGCGCTGGAAGATCCATTGCCCCTCGATCTGGCGCACGGCACTGGCCAGCGCCTCGCCGGCGCCGGCGCGCTCGCGCAGCAGCGCCAGTTGTTTTTCGAAGGCTTGCGCATCGGCCAGCACCGCCGCGCGTTGCGCGGCGTTGAGGGGCGAGGTCAGCGGCGCGGCGAGATAGCGACGCGCCATGCGCTGCGACACGAACAGCATCTCGGCGAGCGCGTTCAGCAGCTCGGCCTGCGCCGGCGGCGGCGCGGCGCGCAGCTCGCCCATCAACTGGCCGCAGGCCTCGCCGGCCTGGTCGGCCAGGCGCTCGGCGCTGGCCACTTGCTCGAACAGCGGCTCCTGCACCGTGATCTCGGTCAGCGTGGTCACCACTTCGTGCGCGCGATCGACCGTCTTCCGCACGGCAGGCCGGCCCACCGTGCTCTGGCGCAGCAGCTCGAGTTGGTCCTCCAGCCCTTGGCTCGAACGGCCCTGCGC
>JANMHY010000831.1:0-3073 GCA_031375525.1 Burkholderiales bacterium | reverse complement strand
CTCGGCCGAAGCCATCGGCGCGTCGGTGTGGAGCCGCATCTTCACGCACATCCTGCCCAACGTCAGCCACGTCGTGCTGGTGCGCATGAGCATCCTGGTCGTCGGCTGCATCAAGGCCGAAGTGATCCTGTCGTACCTCGGCCTGGGCGTCGGCGTCGATGACGTGTCGTGGGGCACGATGCTCGCCGAAGCGCAGAGCGAGCTGATCCTCGGCCACTGGTGGCAGCTCGCCGCGGCGACGCTGTTCATGGCGGTGTTCGTGACCGCGTTTTCGTTGATGACCGATGCGCTGCGCGACGCGCTCGATCCGAAGCTGCGGGGGCTGGAATGAAGGCGAACCTCAATCACCGCAGAGGCGCAGAGGGACGCAGAGGGACGCAGAGAAAACTAACGAAATTCCTCTGCGCAACTCTGCGTTCTCTGCGGCTCTGCGGTGAAGGAAACTGACATGACGCTGCTCTCGATACAAGACCTGCGCGTCGCCTTCCGCATGGGCAAGGTCGGCGGCGTGATGCAGCGCGCCGGAGCGGTGAAGGGCGTGTCGTTCGACATCGAGGAGAACACGACGGTCGCGCTCGTGGGTGAATCGGGGTCCGGCAAGAGCGTGACCGCGATGTCGATCCTGAACCTGCTGCCCGACAACGCCGAGCGCAGCGGCAAGATCTTGTGGCAGGGCAAAGACCTGCTGCAAACGCCGCTTGCCGAGCTGCAGCGCCTGCGCGGCAAGGAAATCGCCTGCGTCTTCCAGGACCCGATGCAGTCGCTGAACCCGGTCTTCACCGTCGGCGATCAACTCATCGAGCCGCTGATCAAGCACATGAAGATGGGCAAACGCGCCGCGCTGGAGCGTGCCGAGCAGTGCCTGGTCGAAGTCGGCATGCCCGAGCCGAAGCGGCGCCTCAACACCTACCCGCATGAGCTGTCGGGCGGCCAACAGCAGCGCGTGATGATCGCGATGGCGCTGGCTTGCGAGCCCAAGCTGCTGATTGCCGACGAGCCGACGACAGCGCTCGACGTGACGATCCAGCGCCAGATCCTCGAGCTGATCGCGCGCATTCAAGAGAAGCACCGCATGAGCGTGCTCTTCATCAGCCATGATTTGGGCCTCGTCGGCGAGATCGCCGACCAGGTGCTGGTGATGCGCCACGGCATCCTGCGCGAGCAAGGCCCGGTGGCCGGCATCTTTGCGTCGCCGAAGGATGCGTACACGCAGGCGCTGCTGGCCTGCCGGCCGAGCCTGACACAGAACCAGGCGCGGCTGACAGTGATCGACGATCACATCGCGGGCCGTGCGGCACGACAAGAGGCGAAGCCGAAAGACCCGAGCGCACCGGTCGTGCTCGAAGTCAAAAGTCTTAACAAGAGCTTCTGGATCAAGGAGGGCCTGTACGGCCGCCGTGAGTACAAGTCCGTGCAGAACTTCACGTTCCAGCAGAAGAAGGGCCACACGCTGGGCGTCGTCGGCGAGTCGGGCTCGGGCAAGACGACGATGGGCCTGTCGCTGCTGCGCCTGCACGAGAGCAGCAGCGGTCCGATGTCCGGCGAGGCGATCTTCGGCGGCAAGAACCTGCTGACGCTGTCGGACAGCGAACGCCAGCCGATGCGCCGCCGCATCCAGGTCGTCTTCCAGAACCCGTACGCCAGCCTGAACCCGCGCTTCACGATCGGCCAGACGCTGTTGGAGCCGATGGAGATCCACCGCATCGGCGACTCGACCGCCGCACGCGAGGAAAAAGCACGTGTGCTGCTGGTCAAGGTCGGCCTCGACGGCAGCGCCTTCGGCAAATACCCGCACGAGTTCTCCGGCGGCCAGCGCCAGCGCATCGCCATCGCGCGCGCGCTGACGTTGAACCCGGAGGTGCTGGTGCTCGACGAAGCGGTGAGCGCACTCGATGTCTCGGTGCAGGCCCAGGTGCTGAACCTGCTCAAAGACTTGCAGGACGAATTCGGCCTGGCCTATGTCTTCATCAGCCATGACCTCGCCGTCGTGCGCTTCATCAGCGACGAGGTGCTGGTGATGAAGGACGGCGTCGTCGTCGAGCAGGCGAGCGCGGCGCAAATTCTGGCGGCGCCGCGTGAGGCGTACACGCAGCGTCTGCTCGCGGCGATTCCTCGCGGGTACAGCCCGCAGGGCAAGACAACAGCGGCGATCTGAGCTTCGCACGGTCGCTCGAACACCGCCGCCCAACTCTGATTGCGTTGTAAAGCGTTGTAGCGCGCCGGCCACGCTGTGTTCGCTCGCGCCATGCGCTTCGTGATCGACCTCACGGCGCATGGCCTCGCCGGCCCTGGCACAGAAGCTGCACCTTGATCGCGTGCCTGCGAGGCACCGTGCTCTCCACGCCGACGACAACACCACTGAACTGAAAGACCCGCCATGCGACAAACCGCCAACCGTCCGATGCTCACGCCGCAACGCCTTCGCGCTGCGGCCGCGCGCACGCCGCGGGGATCGTCGTCGCTGTTGCGTCTTTCGAATGGCGCGGCGCGCTTGCCGTCCGGCGCCGATCTGTCGCAATGGATCGGCCGTGCGGCGCTCGCGCTGGCGGCCGGCTGAGAGACGAGGAGCACACCATGGTTCTGCAATCCCGCCCGATCGCCAAGTCAGCCGCTGCGGCGATGGCCTTGGCCGCTGCCGCCGCAGCATCTGCAAACACACAAAAACCGGCCGCCGCCAAGTCCGTCACGCCAGCGCGCGTGCTGCAGTCGGCACACTCACCGGCGCAACTCTGCTTTTTCTTCAAGCGCGGCTGAACTGACAAGAACGACAAGCCCGCAACACGTCACTCGAAGGTTTAGGACCCAAGGTTGACGTCCAAGGGGGGCGGGCGCGGCGCTGGTGAGGAGAGCGCATCGGCGCCAATCCACGTCCCGCTCCCCGTCTTTTTTGTTCTGCGCTGTGAAGCGCAAACAAAACCCGAGCCCGCTAGACTGCCGCGCACCGCCGTGCGAGGAGACCCAGCGATGAGCTTGCTTCACATCGATCGACGCCGCCTCGTATTCGGCGCTGCGCTGCTGCCGCTGACCGCAACAGCTCAAACCGCGTGGCCCAACAAAGCCGTGCGCATCGTCG
>JANMHY010000810.1:0-2125 GCA_031375525.1 Burkholderiales bacterium | reverse complement strand
ATCACGTACCCAAACCAAGGAGAACCCCATGCGATTTGCCCCCCTCGTCGTCTTGAAGTCCGGCGCCGTCGCAGTGCTGTTGGTGGGCTGTGCTGCGCCGCCGGGCGGCGCGCCGGTGGCAACGCCGAGCGGGCCGATGAGTTTCTTCGTCACCAGCGTGGGCAGCGGCAAGGGTGCCGATCTCGGCGGCCTTGCCGGCGCCGACGCGCATTGCCAGAAGCTGGCCACGACAGCCGGCGCGGGCGCCCGCACGTGGCGCGCCTACTTGAGCAACACCGCGGTGGCCGCAACAGCGCCCGCCCAACCCACACCGGCCCTTCACGCGCGCGACCGCATCGGCAATGGCCCCTGGTTCAACGCCAAGGGGGTCATGGTGGCCCGCGACGTGGCCCAGCTGCACAACGGCAACAACCTCACCAAAGCCACGGCACTGGACGAGAAAGGCGCCTTGGTCAATGGCCGCGGCGACACGCCCAACCAGCACGACGTCCTGACCGGCTCGCGGCCCGACGGCACGTCGTTCGGCGGCCCCGGCAACTTCACCTGCGGCAACTGGACGCAAAGCGGCGAGGGCAGCGCCGTCATCGGCCACCATGACCGCACGGGTCTGGTGACCGATCCCTGGGCGCTGTCGTGGAACTCGTCCCATGCCACCGTCGGCTGCAGCCAGGAAGCGCTGGTGCGCACCGGCGGTGCGGGTTTGTTCTACTGCTTCGCCACGAACTGATCTGCATCCACCGCGGCCGGGGTCACGTAGCACTTGCGGCTTGATGCCGCAACCAAGGAGAAGATAATGAGCAAGTCTCTTGTGCGCCGCGCGGCGCTGGTGGTGGGTGCAGGCGTCGCCTGCGTCGCCGTCGGTCAGCAGGCGCTGGTCAATCCGGGGCCGAACAAGGTGGCGTTTCCGCAAGACTGGGCCAAGGGCACGATGTACGCCACCGTCGATCGGCCCGACACCAAGCAGTACCGCGAGTTCTACACGACGCCCGATGTGATCGAGGCCGTGCGCGCCGGCAAGCCGGTGCCCGACGGCGCGGTGCTGACGCTGGCGGCGTACATGGCGCAGGTCGATGCCAACGGCGTGCCCTTGAAAGACGCCAACGGCCGCTTCTTGAAGGGCAACCTGGCGGCGGTCAACGTGCAGCAGAAAAAGCAGGGGCATGGCGACGACATCCCGGCGGCGATCCGCAACGGCGACTGGCAATACCAGTCGTTCACACCCGACGGCAAGCCCAACGAGAAGGCCAACCTCACCGCCTGCTACCAGTGCCACCTGCCGTTTGCGAAGGACGAGTTCCTGACCAACTTCGCCAAGTTGAAGGGCACCTTCCCGAGTTCGGCGCAAGTGGCGCTGAAGAGTGGCGCCTCTGATGTCTCGATCACCGGTTTCTCGTTCGGCCCGACGACGCTCAAGGTCAACGCCGGCGAGAAGGTCACCTGGACCAATGCCGACGACACGCCACACCAGATTTCGCTCGTTGGCGCCGACGGCAAGCGCAGCGACGTGATGTTGAAGGGCCAGAGCGCAACGCTGCAGTTCGACGCGGCCGGCAACATCGCCTACATCTGCGGCCTGCACCCGACGATGAAGGGCACCGTCGAAGTCGTCGCCAAGCAATAGCTCGGTTGCTAATCGACGAGCCGCAGCGCCAGCACGCGGCCGCTGGCCGCGTCGAGCGCGCATTGGTAGCGGAAATGCGCGCTCAGGTCGGAGCTGGGCTGTGGCTGTGCGGTGCCCTGGCCTTCGAGCTTGGCGGTGCCGGCGCTGTCCTGGATCAGCGAGCGCGTGTCGGTGTTGAAGGCGATGCGGCCGACGTTCGGCCAGCGCCGCTTCAGCGCCGACGCAGCAGCCGACTCGCAGGCCGCCGGCGAGATCTGGCTGAGGTCGGGCTCGACGCTGCGCACCGGCGCGGCGGCCGCACGATCGTCGGCCGGCGCCGCGTCGCGCAGCACCACGCCGGCCACGCTGTTGGCGCGCGTGTCGTAGGTGCAGCTGTAGGTGAACGTGCGGGCGCTGCCGCCGGAGCGTGCGCGGCCGGCGCCGCGCAACAGCAGGTCGCCGCCATCGGCACTGCCGGGCAGCGCCGCCGGCGGCGCGTTGAAGCTGACTTCGGCGGCGGCGCCG
>JANMHY010000951.1:0-4656 GCA_031375525.1 Burkholderiales bacterium | reverse complement strand
ACGGGTACTTTGCTCCAGAGTCGGGGACCGCGGCAACCCCACACACCATGAACGCTGTGTCCGACACCTCTGCGCCAGCCGCACACCAAGAGATGCTGCGCAAGGCCATGCAGGTTCACCGGGACGGCCGTCATGACGCCGCACGCTTGCTCTATCAGCAAGTGCTGCAAGTTGATCCGACGCAAGCCGATGCCCTGCACCTGATGGGCGTGCTCGAGGCTGAACTGGGCGACTACGAGCGCGCCGCCAAGCTGATCGGCGACGCGATCCTGGCCAAGCCCCACGAGGCGATGTTTCACAACAACCTGGGCAACGTCTGCATGGAGCGTGGCCACTTCGAAGAGGCCAAGGCGAGTTATGTCCGTGCCATCCAGGCCAACCCCGATCGCCCCGACACGCTGAACAATCTGGGCGTTCTGCTGAGCCGCCGCGGTCACCCCGAAGACGCCGAGAAGCTGTTCAAGGCAGTGTTGTCGCTGGCCCCTGAATTCCGTGACGCACGGCAGAACCTGGCCAACCACTACCTGCGCAACGGCCGCCTGCACGACGCCGTGCAGCAGTGTGTCGATGGCTTGATCGTGACGCCGCGCAATGCAGCGCTGCACATGATTCTGACGCTCGCCTATTCCGAGCTCGGCATGAAGGACGAAGCCGTCGCCGTCTGCCGATCGTGGGTTCAGGCCGAGCCGGACAATCCCGAGGCGGCCTTTCACCTCCATGCCTGTGTCGGCGAGCAGGTGCCGGACCGGGCGCCGGATGCCTACGTCAAGCGAGTCTTCGATTCGTTTGCCAACAGCTTCGATGCCAAGCTCGCCGCGCTGTCGTACAAGGCGCCCGCGCTGGTGGCTGAAGCCGTCGCGCAGCACGCGGGGCCCGCCGGCAAGAGCCTGGACGTGCTCGATGCCGGCTGCGGCACCGGCCTGTGCGGGCCGTTGCTGGCGCCTTGGGCGCGCACGCTCGTTGGAGTGGACCTGTCCGAAGGCATGCTGCGCATGGCGGTGGGGCGTGGCGACTACACACGACTGGTCTGCGGCGAACTGGTGGCGTTCCTGGGCGATCAGCCGGCGGCCTACGACCTGATCGTGTCGGCCGACACGCTGTGCTACTTCGGCGCGCTGGAAGCCTTTGCTGTTGCGTCGTTTGCGGCCCTGCGCGGGCCTGGGCTACTCGTCTTCACGGTCGAAGCCCACCCGGCAGACGATGCCGCACCGGGATTCCGCCTGCAAGGCAACGGCCGCTACAGCCATGCGCAAGCCTATGTTGAAACCACCTTGCGCGAGGCCGGCTTCGCGCTGCTCGACCTGGCGGCCATCGTGCCGCGCTCTGAAGCCGGCCGGTCCGTGAATGGCTGGCTGGTCAGTGCGCGCGCCGAGCGCGGCCGCTGAAAGCAAATCGAGGCCCTATGCCAGCAGCCAAGAGTTCTTTGCAGATGAAGCTCGTCACAGAGAGCGGCGTGGACCTGAAGTTCAGGTCGATGTCGGCGGTCGAAGAGATGTCGCGGCTGTTCGAGTTCCAGGTCGTCGCCGAGTCGAACACGCGCGACATTGCGGCCGACGACCTGCTGGGCAAGTCGGTCGCCGTTGCGGTCGAGACCGGAAAGAACAAGTGGCGGTGGTTTCACGGCCTGGCCGCGGCCTTCGGCATCGACGGTGGCGATGGCGACGCCTTCAGGTACAGCATCACGGTGCGCCCCTGGGCCTGGCTGATGACACGCTCGGCGGACCTGCGCATCTTCCAGGAGATGACCACACCGCAGATCATCAAGAAGGTGTTCAACGAGTACACCGTCGCCGCGCTCGTCGATGAACTCGGGGCCACGTACAAGACGCGCACCTACTGCGTGCAGTACCGCGAAACCGACTTCGACTTCGTCAGCCGGCTGATGGAAGAGGAGGGCATCTTCTACTACTGGCGCCACGCCGAGGACAAGCACGAGCTGGTGCTCGCCGACAAGAGCGGCACGCACAAGACGGTGGCCGGCTTCGAGAAGATTCCGTACAGCGAAGGACCCAAGGACCTGGTGGGCGTGCGCGCCATCAGCCAGTGGCAGATGCGTCACGAGATTCGGTCCGGCAAGTTCACGCTGTCGGACTACAACTTCGAGACGCCGAGCACGAATCTGAAAACCGCCACCGCGGCTTCGAGCCGCGCGCACGCTCAAAGCGCGCATGAGGTCTATGACTACCCGGGCCTCTACGCCGTGAAGGCCGATGGCGACACGCGAGCGCAGATCCGGCTCGACGAGGCCTCGGCCCGCTTCGCCCGGTTCGCGGGGCAGGGCGACACGCCCGGGCTCGCGGCCGGCACGCGCTTCACGCTCGAGCGGCATCAGCGCGCCGACCAGAACGCCGAGTACGTCGTGCTGCGCACGCAGATCGAGATGACTCTGGCCGGCTACACGACGAGCAACGTGCACGACACCGATTTCTCGTGCCGCTTCTGGGCCCAGCGTTATGCCGACCCGTTCCGCCCCGAACGCACGACGCGCAAACCCGCGGTTGCGGGGCCGCAGACCGCGCTGGTGGTCGGCGACGGCACAGCGGGCGACATCACGACCGACAAGCACGGGCGCATCAAGGTGCAGTTCCACTGGGACCGCCTGGGCAGCAAGAACGCCGAGAGTTCCTGCTGGCTGCGCGTGGCCACCTCGTGGGCCGGCAAGGGCTGGGGGATGATCTCGCTGCCGCGCCTCGGCCAGGTAGTGGTGGTGGCGTTTCTGGAGGGCGACCCCGACCAGCCGCTGGTCGTCGGCAGCGTCTACAACGCCGAGCAGGAAGTGCCGTACGAGCTGCCGGCCAACGCCACCGTCAGCACGCTGAAGAGCCGCAGCAAGAAGGGCGGCGTGGCCGAGTTCAACGAACTGCGCTTCGAAGACAAGCCCGGCGAGGAATACGTGCTGATGCAGGCCCAGAAGGATCGGCTCGAGTTCGTCGAGGAAATGCTGAAGAGCGAAATCGGCAAGGACGAACACCGCACCGTCAAGGGCGATCGCAAAGAGAAGATCCAGGGCGAGCATCACCTGCAGGTCGTCAAGGACGTCAAGCACAAGTTCGACGGCAAGCTGAGCACGACCGTGGCCCAGGACGTGATGTGCAAGACCAACGGCCTGCACAGCCTGGAGGCCGCCCAGGACATCACGGCCAAGTCGGGCACGGCCTATTCGATCAAGGCCGGCACCGACATGCATCTCAAGGTGGGCATGAACACCGGTGTGGACAGCGGCATGAACGTGCACATCAAGGGCGGCATGAACGTGGTCATCGAAGCCGGCGTGATGATCACCTTGAAGGCCGGCCCGGCCTCGGTGGTGCTGGGGCCTGATGGGGTCTCGATCACCGGCCCGCTGGTGAAGATCAACTCCGGCGGCTCGCCCGGCGCCGGCAGTGGCGCCAGCCCGGTGGCGCCGAAGAGCCCCGTCGAACCCCAGGCGCCCGAGTTGC
This sequence comes from Burkholderiales bacterium, assembly GCA_031375525.1. Taxonomy (GTDB): domain Bacteria; phylum Pseudomonadota; class Gammaproteobacteria; order Burkholderiales; family Burkholderiaceae_C; genus CADEEN01. Next base: position 1,216 of record JANMHY010000951.1, on the reverse strand, counting down.
CGAAAGACCCGCTGACCCACCGTTGATCATGCAGCCGCAGGACAACGAGGCCGCCGAAGAAGCCGCATGGCGCCGTTTCGTGCAGGAACTCGGCGAGCAGTTGGCGCGCGCCTGGCCGGCGATGCAGCAACGCCTGGCCGACCGCTACGACGCCTTTGTCGACCACGCCGTGCAGCAAGCGCTGCAGCGTGGCATCACGCAGGCCGCCGGCGTGGCGCGCTTCGTCAACCTGGTCGCGGTCTGGGGTCCGTCGTTCCAGGACCGGCCTGACTTCGAATGGGCGCGCGGCCTGCTGGCGGCCTCGCGTGAGCGCGAATGGCTCACCGTGCACCAACTCGTGCGGCGTTCGCTGGCCGAACTCGAACGCCGGCCCGACGCCCGCATCGACGCGCCGACGCTGGCCGCGGTGGACACCGGCTTGCTCGACCGCTTCGCGGCCTTCGGTCGCTTCGGCGACATGCGTGCGACCGAACTGGCGCCGCTGCCGCGCCGTGCCTGTGACCTCGAAGCGGCCGAATTGCGCTTGCCCGACGGCGACGCGCTGATGGCCTACCGGCTCGAAGCCGGCGAATGGCGGCGCGCGGCGGTAGCGGCGCCGCCGGCGCTGCGCATCGCACTGGCGCATCCGGCGCCGGCGCTGATCAGTGTGCTCACGCCACCGCGCGGGCGTGGGGCGCCAACGCGCCTGCAGGCACGCCTGCGGGCGCACGCGGTGTGCGATGCCGACCACCACCCCGCGGTCGGATTTGCCGGGCCCCATGGGCTGTGGGGCTGGCGCGGTCACGAGACCCGCGCCGTCAGCTGGCCGGTCGCCACACTCGAGCAGCCGCTGCCGGCCGCCGGGCCAGGCACGGCGATCGCCGAGGAGACCACGCCTGCGATCCATCGCCTCGACCTCGAGGTCTGCGGCCTGCGCGACGAGGACGACGCACTCGGCGGCGCCAGCGTCCAGGTCTGGGCCTGGCCGTCCACGCAGTGGTGGATCGAGATCCACCGCCAGGCGGCACCGGCGCAGGTGATAGCGCCCACCGGTGGCGCGGCGCCGCGCTCCGGCACGCGTTGCCGCGTCGAAGCCGACGGGCTGGCCCAGGACGCCAGCGGGCTGGAGGCCGGTTTCACGCAGGGGCTGGACGCCGCCGCGGCGCAGGCGCTGCGGGCCTTGAGCACGGCTTGGCAGGGCGTAAGCGGGTTGGAGCAGGCCAGCCTCGAGGGCGCG
>JANMHY010000780.1:0-6802 GCA_031375525.1 Burkholderiales bacterium | reverse complement strand
GGCCGCCGAAGACGATGCGGTACCAGGCAAACCCGGTGAAGTCGTGCGTCGAGACAAAACGGATCAGCCAGCGGATGCACAGCAGTGCGCTGATGAACGCGAACACGGTGCCCACCGCAAACATCGGCCCATCGGCCAGCGACAAGGCATCGCGGTCTTTCCACACCGAGTACGCGCCGGCGCCGATCAGCGTCGGGATGGCGAGGAAAAAACTGAACTCGGTGGCGGCCTGGCGCGAGAAGCCGAAGAGCATCGCGCCGATGATCGTCGCGCCTGAGCGACTGGTGCCCGGGATCAACGCCAGACATTGCACCAGGCCGACCTTGAGCGCATCGGCCGCGCTCATGTCATCGACCGTCTCGACACGCGCGTGGCGGCGGCCTTGCACGTCGTGCTCGCCATAGAGGCGACGGTGCCGTGCCTCGACCCAGAGAATGATCACGCCGCCGACGACGAAGGCCAGCGCCACCGGCACCGGATGAAAGAGGTGCGACTTGATCGCCTTGCCGAGCAGCAGGCCGAAGACAACGGCGGGCGCAAAGGCGATCATCACGTTGCGTGCGAAGCGCTGCGCGATCGCGTCGCCGAACAAGCCGCCGAAGGTGCGCGCCAGGCGCTCGCGGTACTGCCAGATCACGGCGAACATCGCGCCGGTCTGGATGGCGACCTCGAACACCTTGACTGCATTGCCGGTGAAGTCGAGCAGCGACGCGGCCAGGATCAAATGACCCGTTGACGAGATCGGCAAGAACTCGGTCAGGCCTTCGACGACACCCATCACCGCCGCCTTGACGAGCACCATCCAATCCACAGCCGCTCCCTGCGCCACAAAGGCGCGGATGATACTCAGGGCAACGCTGAAGAAGCCCCTCGCAGCGCGCGCATCCCTGCTTTGGGCAGTCTGCGGCGTTGCAAATCCTCGCGATACCTTTGGGTATCGCAGCGGTTTGCGCCTTGCAGCCCCTCCCAAATCAGGGCGCGCGCATCTGCGCGAGACTTCTTCAGCGCTGCCTAGCGCACCGACGTGAACCTGAGTTCGATGCCGCGTGCGGTGACCGCGACGTCGGCATTGTTCACGCCGAGTCGCGCCATCGCCTGCCGCCGCTCATCGCTGACGCGGTAGATCACGACGTCGTCGAGCGCGCGCTCGGCGAGCAGCGCCCCCAGCCGAGCCGCCTGGCCGCTGAGCGGCGTGCCGGCGAGTTCGAGCTTCATCTCCTCGACCCTGACGTTGGCCAGGCGCACGGTCGCGTCGCTCGGCTCGAAACGCAGGCTGTGGTCGAGCGCCAGGCTGCCGCGCAGCGCGCGTCCGGACAGGCGCTCGCTGGCCTGCAGATCCATCGACGTCGCCAGGCGGTTGCGCTCGGGCACGAGCTTGACCACGGGGTTCGTCAGGTTCACGTCGAGCAACTCCATCACGCGCTGCTGGCGCGGGAACCGGCGCTCGACGAGCGACTGCACTTCGCCGGCCGACAGCGTGACGTGGCGCGGGTCGAGGTTGGCGCAGCCGAACAACAGCGCCCCAACCGAAGCGGCGAGCAGGCGTCGGCGAGAAGGCAAGTCGGCTTCAGGCATCGTGCGGTCTTGGCAACAGGGGAGATGGCGCATCTTGCACCGGGCCGGCGCCGTGCAAGGCTGCATTGACCGGGCAGGGTCTGCCCTCTACATTACTGACCGCTCGGTCATTAACAACCATGCCCCCTGCCGCCCCAACCATCAGCCAACGCCAGCGGCGCAAAGACGCACGCCCGTTGGAGCTGCTCGACGCCGCGCTGGAGCTGTTCGTCGAGAAGGGCTTCACCGCCGCGCGCGCCGAAGAAGTGGCGCAGCGCGCCGGCGTCTCCAAGGGCACGCTGTACCTCTACTACCCGAGCAAGGAAGAGCTGTTCAAGGCGGTGATCGTGCGCAACCTGACCTCGCGCATAGCAGACACCGCACAGCAGGTGCAGGCCTGGGACGGCGAGATGGCGCCGCTGCTGGAGAGCCTGCTCGTGCAGTGGTGGCAGGAGACCTACGCCAGCCCGGCCTCGGGCGTGTTCAAGATCCTGGTCTCCGAGATGCGCAACTTCCCCGAGATCGCCCAGTACTACGTGCAGCAGGTCATCGAGCCGGGTTCGGCGCTGATCGGCGGCATCATCGCGCGCGGTATCGCCAGCGGCGAGTTCCGCGCGGTCGATGTCGAGAGCACGGTGCATTCTCTCGTGCTGCCGATGGTGATGTTGTGCGTGCACAAGCATGGCCTGGCGGCGTGCACACCGCACCAGATCGACGGCCAGCGCTTCATTGCCGAGCATGTGGCGCTGGTCGTGCGCGGTCTGCGCCGGGCTCGCGCCTAGAATCCTGCGCACTTCGTTTGGCCCAAGATGACAGCCCCAAGCTCACTTCGTTCGCAGCCCCCGAGGGGCGCGTCAGCGGCTTCGGGCGGCCGGGCGCCGCTGACATGAACCTCGAACAAGCCCGTTTCAACATGATCGAGCAGCAAATCCGCCCGTGGGAGGTGTTGGATCAAGGCGTGCTGTCGCTGCTGGCCGTGGTGCGGCGCGAAGACTTCGTGCCGGCGGCCTGCCGCGCGCTGGCCTTCATCGACACCGAAGTGCCGCTGCCCGAAGGCCAGTGCATGCTGGCCCCGCGCGTCGAAGCCCGATTGCTTCAGGAGCTTCGGCTGACGCGTGACGACAGCGTGCTCGAAATCGGCGCCGGCTCCGGCTACATGGCCGCGCTGCTGGCGCATCAGGCCGGGCGCGTGACCACACTCGAGATTCGCCCGGCGCTGGCCGCGATGGCGCGCGCCAACCTGCAGCGCGCCGGCATCGGCAACGCGCAAGTCATCGAAGGCGATGGCGCCAAGACACCCACGGCACAGGCGCCGTTCGATGCGATCCTGCTCTCGGGCTCGGTGGCCGAGGTGCCGGCGGCCTTGCTCGCGCAATTGAAGACCGGCGGCCGCCTGGTCGCCATCGTCGGCCAGGAGCCGGTGATGCGCGCCGTGCACATCAGCCGCGTGGCCGAGCATCAGTACAAACGCGTCGAGCTGTTCGACACCGTGGCGCCGCGCTTGGGTGGCTTCGGCGAGCCATCTCGTTTTCAGTTTTGATGCCTCGCCTGCATTCGGCGTCCGTTTTCGCGCAGTCCGTCGCAAAGCCCTGGGCACGCGCCGCGCTGCCTCTTACAACGATGCACAACACACGCTGCCTCACTTCGCCACGAAAGCTGTTCACCATGACCCGTCCCCTGCTCACCGCGCTGGCCCTGGCCCTGTTCGCTGCACTGCCTGCGCGCGCGCAAAGCCTGCAAGAGCTCTACGACGCAGCGCGAACGTATGACGCGACCTACCTGGCTGCCCGCTCGCTGGCCGACTCGGCGGTGTACCGGGCCGAGCAGGCCAAGGCGCTCGGCCGGCCCACCGTCGGCTTGAACGCTGTCGGTTCGCGCGCCGAAACCGATCCGCCGCAGACCTCGCGCAAGAACACCAATTCACTGCAGGCAGGCCTTGCCGCCGAGCAGTGGCTGTTCAACCGCGCCAACGCAGCAACGATGTCGCAGGCCGAGAAATCCCTTGCAGTGGCACAGGCCGATCTGCAAACCGCTGAACAAGACCTGATCGTTCGCCTCGCGCAGAGCTACTTCGACGTGCTGGCCGCGCAAGACGCGTTGACCACCGCGCAAGCCAACAAGAAAGCCATCGGCGAACAGCTCGCCTCGGCCAAGCGCAACTTCGAAGTCGGTACCGCGACGATCACCGACACGCGCGAAGCGCAGGCGCGCTTCGACCTGGCCACGGCGCAGGAGATCGCCGCCGACAACGACCTGCGCACCAAAAGCATCGCGCTCGACCAGCTCGTCGGCCGCACCAACGTGCAGCCCAAGCCGCTGGCCGCGCCGGTGGCGCTGCCGGCCACGCAGCCGTCGTCGGTGGACGCCTGGGTCGGCCTGGTCGACCAGGCGCCGTCGGTGCGCAAGGCGCAACTCGGCTACGACATCGCGCAGATCGAAAACGAGAAAGCCAAGGCCGGCCACTTGCCGACCGTCAAGCTCGAAGGCACGCTCGGCGGCAACCGCGCCACCGGCAGCTTCCCCGAGCTGCAGGGCAACGCTGGCAACACCAAGAGCGCGTCGATCGGCGTGCGGCTGGCGGTGCCGCTGTACTCGGGCGGCGCGATCGACAACCGCGTCAAGGAGACCGTGTCGCTGCAAGAGCAGGCGCGCAACAACCTCGACGCTGCGCGCCGCGGCGTTGCACAGAGCACGCGCCAGGTCTTCTTCGGCGTCGAGTCCGGGCAAGCGCAGGTCAAGGCGCTCGAAGCCGCCGAGTCGTCGAGCAAGCTGGCGCTCGAAGCCACACAGCTCGGCTACCGCGTCGGCGTGCGCGTCAACCTCGACGTGCTCAATGCGCAGACGCAGCTCTTCACGACGCAGCGCGACCTGTCACGGGCACGCTACGACGTCGTCGTCAACGGCCTGCGCCTGCGCCAGGCCGCGGGCAACCTGCAGCCGACCGATGTGTCGGCGGTGAACGCCCTTCTCGCCAAGTAAGCGCCAAGTAAAGCTCGGTAAACATCACGCCGCCCGCCAACGCGGCGCGGTGCGCTGCCGTTAGGCTTGCCATGCATATTGGGAGCACGGCATGAGCAGCAACTTGCAAGCCGCGATCGCGGCGCACCGCTTCGGTCTTGGCGAAGCGCACCTCGACAGCGCGGTGAGCGGCGATGCGCGCGGTTGGTTGGTCTCGCAGATCGGGCCGGCCGATGCGCAAGTCGCGTCCGGCAGCACGCCACTGCCGAGCGCCGCCGACGGCCTGCGCCGCTTTGCTGAATTCGTGCAGCAGCGCAAGCAGCGGCGCGCACCGGAGGCGATGCAGGACATGAAGGCCACCGAGCAACAGTTCGGGGAACACTTTCGCGTTCTCGTGCAGGCCGACACACGCGCCCGCATGACCACCGCCGCCGTGACGACGCGGCCTTTCGCCGAACGCCTGGCGCTGTTCTGGGCCAACCACTTCACCGTTTCGATGGCCAAGGCCAGCGCCCGCGGCCTTGTCGGCGCCTTCGAGCGCGAAGCGATTCGACCGCACATCGCAGGCCGCTTCGAAGACCTGCTGCGCGCGGCGGTGATGCACCCCGGCATGCTGCGCTACCTCGACAACGAGCAATCCGCGGGGCCGCATTCGCGCGTCGTCCAGCAGCGCGCCCGCACCGCCGCGCGCAACGACGACCCACAAGGCCCGCGCATCACCGGCCTCAACGAGAACCTGGCGCGCGAGGTGCTCGAGCTGCACACGCTCGGCGCGGCGGCCTCGCGTGCCGGCGTGTACACGCAGGCCGATGTGACCGCGTTCGCTGCCGTGCTCACCGGCTGGCGCGTCCCGGCATTTGCCTACGCGCCCGACATGGCGCCGGCCCGGCGCGTCGGTGCAAGCCAGGCGCTGTCGCCGCTCGGCGATTTGAGCCCGACACGCTTCGAACCGCTGTGGCACGAACCCGGCACCAAGACCGTGCTGGGGCAACGCATCGCCGAAGGCAGCGACGGCTTGACGCAAGTGCTGCACCTGCTGGCGCGCCACCCGGCCACGGCGACGCACCTCGCCACCAAACTGGCGCGCCACTTCGTCGCCGACGAGCCGCCCGCAGCCCTCATCGACCGATTGGCGCAGGCTTTTCGCGGCAGCGACGGCGACCTGCCGAGCGTCTACCGCGTCTTGCTCGACGCACCGCAAGCGTGGGCAGAAGCGCCAGCCAAACTGAAGACGCCGGAAGAGATGGTGCTGTCCACCGCACGCGTGCTGCGACTCGGTGCCAAGGCCTTCGAGCGCCAGCCCGATGCCGGCACGAGCCTGCTCGGCCAGCGTGTGCAGGCGGCGCCCTCGCCGGCTGGCTGGCCCGATGTGGCTGCGGAGTGGCTGGGACCGGACGCCGTCTGGAAGCGCGTCGAGTGGGCGACGCGCATCGCCGATCGCGTCGGCACACAAGTCGATGCGCGCGCCCTCGCTTCATCGAGCTTCGGCCCACTGCTCAGTGCCAATACCGCCAAGCAGATCGAGCGTGCCGCCGATGGCTCGCAGGCGCTCGCACTGTTGTTGCTGTCTCCTGAGTTCCAGCGCCGTTGAGGAAACCGACATGATGAAAACACGCCGACACTTTCTCGCCGCCTCCGCGCTGCTCGCTGCGCCCTTGCAGCTCACGCTCGCACAAACGGCGCGCAACGCCACGCCCGACGATGCGCGTTTCGTCTTCGTGCTCTTGCGTGGCGGCATGGACGGCCTGGCCGCCGTGCCCGCTGTCGGCGACCCCGATTTCGCCTCGGCACGCGGCGCACTCGCGCAGTTCAGCGCCCCGCCGCTCGCCTTGCCCAACACACCGTTCGCGCTGCACCCGAACCTCACCACGCTGCACGCGTTGTACGAGCAGCGTGAACTCGCCGTCATCCATGCCAGCGGCCTCGTGTACCGCGAACGTTCGCACTTCGATGCGCAGCAGGTGCTGGAGTCCGGCGGCACGAAACCGTACGAGCTCGCCACCGGCTGGCTCGGCCGCGCGCTGTCGGTGCAGCGCGAGCGCAGCGGCCTGGCGCTGACGACAGCGGTGCCGCTGGTGCTGCGCGGCAGCGACCGCATCGACACCTGGGCACCGTCGGCGCTGCCCGAACCCGCAGCCGATCTGGTGACGCGGCTCGAATTCCTCTACGCCGGCGACAGCGCGTTGCGTGACGCGCTGGCGCGCGCGAAGGGGTTGCGCGAGGCCGGCAACATGAGCAACGACGGCCCGGCACCAGGCCGGCAAGTCGCGCTGACGCTGGCGCGCAAGGC
>JANMHY010000758.1:0-2379 GCA_031375525.1 Burkholderiales bacterium | reverse complement strand
GGCGCGGTGCTGTGGAGTTCGGCGAACACGCTGCCGGCCGATGGTCTCAACGTCTATGGCATCAACCTGCCGCACGTCATCCTGCAGCCGCTCGAAGGCCAGGTGCAGTACAAGACCGACGATCTGGCGCCGGTGTATTGGTACCACTACACACCCGACGTGCTGGTGGTGCCGGAGGCGAGCCCCTTCAAGACCTTTGCCGATTTCCTGAAGGCCGCGCAGGCCGATCCCGGCAAGCTCAACATCGGCGGCTCGGCGCTGAACTCGGCCAACCACGCCGCGCACGAGCGGTTGAATGCGGCCTTCAAGATCAAGAGCACCTACGTGCCGTACAAGGGCACGGCCGACGTGGCCAACGCCGTGCTCGGCAGCCAGATCGACGGCGCGATGACCTACACCGTGTTCGCGATCAACAACAAGGGCAAGACGCGCGCGCTCGCGGTGGCGATGGACAAGCGCCACCCGCTGCTGCCCGACGTGCCGACGTTCAAGGAGCTCGGCGTCGATTGGGTCGATGGCGCGATGCGCGGCATCGCCGTGCCCAAGGGCACGCCAACCGAGACGAAGAAAAAACTCTCAGACCTGTTCGCGGCGCTGAATGCCGATGCCGAGATGAAAGAGCTGGCGGCCAGGAGCGGCTTCGAGCTGATCAACGTCGGCATCGATCAGATGGACGCGTTCATGAAGGAGCGCGCCAAGGTCTACGGCGAGACGGCGAAGATGATGGGGCTGGGCGTCAAGAAATAGCGGCTCAACAGCCCAGCGCCACCGCCTGCAGCGGCTTGGCGCCGCTCGGGTCGGTGACGACGAAGGCGATGCGGCGCGACTTCGACGTCGCCGCCGGCAGATCGAGCGCGAACGATTGCGCCGCCGTGCCCGCGCTCCACTCGGCCACCGGCTTGTACAGCGTCACCACATGGTCGTGCGCGAGCGTCTCGCCAGCGTTCTCGCCCGATTTGACGCGGCTCGAGTGGCCGTCTTCGAGCACTGCCCAGAAGCCGGCCAGGCGTTGCGATGGCGCACCGCCGACGGTTGCGCGCACGCTGTTGCCCTCGCGCACGAGGCCGACGCTGATCGGGCTGGCCGGCAGGCGTGGCAACGGCGCATCCGACCAGCCGCGAAGGTCGCGCCCGTTGAGCACCACTTGCGGCGTGTACACGAACGACGCGCTCATCGCGCGTTGCAGCAGGTGCTGGCGCTCGGTGGTGGCGGCGTTGGCAAAGCGATCCGGCCAGCCGAGCTTGTCCCAGTAGTTGACGTGGAAGGCCAGCGCGAGCACGTCGCTGCGGCCCTTCAACTTCGAGGCCCAACGGTCGGCCGGCGGACACGAGCTGCAGCCTTCGCTGGTGTAGAGCTCGACGACGGCGGGCGGCTGCGCCGCGCTTTGCGCGCTGCACGACGCGGCGGTTTGCGCCAGGGCAGGCGCAGTGATCGCGGCAGCGAGGATCAGTGGGGCGGTCTTCATGCGGGGCCTCCAAGTTTGACCTGAACCAACTCAGTCGCGCGGCGCGCCCGATCCTGACATCCGGCCGCAGGTGTACCAGAGTCGCGTGCCGATGGTCGCGCCTGGAGCGGCGTCGCGCCAGCCGGGGACGCTCCTCGCGCTAACCCTCTGCCACGTTGGCGCAGTGCGCGCGCTGCGGTTGTGAAACCTCGTCTTGCCAGTGCGCCGCCGCGCACCCATCGTGCCGCCACCGCGCAGGAGTGCGAAAACGCGGACTCACGATTCCCCTACGAGGAGATAGAAATGACATTGCTGATTGCATTGGCGCTGTCCATCGGCCTGCTGGCCGTGGTGGCGACGTGGTTGTTCCTGGGGCCGCTGGCGGCGATGAACTTGCAGATCTGGCAAGCGTTCATTGCTTGGGCCAGCCACTTCCACAACGGCGGCAAGACCGACGGCGTCGTCAAGACGGTGGTCTGCATGTCGTTAGGCGCTGTAGTCGGCATGGCGTCGGTGATGTTGGCCGGCCAGCTCGGCGGCCTCGGTGCGTTCGCAGCGCCGGTGGCGGTGGGCATCGGCGCCGCGGTGCTCGTGCTGGCGGCGCATGTGCCGCTGCTATCGACGATCCCGTCGTCCGTGTACGGCTTTGCCAGCGTTGCCGGCCTGATCCTGCTCGGCAAGGACATGACGCCGATGAAGGCGATCGTGCCGACGATCGCCTCGATCGCCATCGGCGCAGGCTTCGGCTGGGTCTCGGAGTTCATTGCCGGCAAGCTCGTCAAGGCGCCGGCCGCCTGAACCTCCTGCGTGGTGACAATCCCCTTCACGCGCGCCAGCCGGCGCGGGTGAAGGGGACTTTTTTGAGTGTGTCGGTTCGAGCAGAGAGCGGCGTTGCCGTGATCGGCGGTGGCCCCGCGGGCTTGATGGCGGCCGAG
>JANMHY010000752.1:0-1626 GCA_031375525.1 Burkholderiales bacterium | reverse complement strand
GGCAAGAGCACGCTGCTGAAGATCATGGCCGGCCTGGACAACGAGATCGAAGGCGAAGCCACGCCGATGCCCGGTCTGAAGATCGGCCACCTGCCGCAAGAGCCCTTGCTCAACGCTGAGCAGACGGTGCGCGAAGCCGTGGAAGAGGGCGTCGGCGGCGCCATCGAAGCGAAGAAAAAACTCGACGCGGTGTACGCGGCCTATGCGGAGCCCGATGCCGATTTCGACAAGCTCGCTGCCGAGCAGGCCGACCTCGAAGCCATCATCGCCGCGGCCGGCGGCGAGAACACCGACTTGCAGTTGGAACTCGCCGCCGATGCGCTGCGCCTGCCGCCGTGGGAGGCCAAGATCGGCCTGCTCTCGGGTGGCGAGAAGCGCCGCGTGGCGCTGTGCCGCCTGCTGCTGTCCAAGCCCGACATGCTCCTGCTCGACGAGCCCACCAACCACCTGGACGCCGAGTCGGTGGAGTGGCTGGAGCACTTCCTGCAACGCTTCCCCGGCACCGTGGTCGCGATCACCCACGATCGCTACTTCCTCGACAACGCGGCCGAGTGGATTCTCGAACTCGACCGCGGCTCGGGCATTCCGTGGAAGGGCAACTACTCCGACTGGCTCGACCAGAAAGAAAAGCGCCTCGAGCAGGAGCAGAAAACCGAAGACGCGCGCATGAAGGCGATGAAGGAGGAACTGAAGTGGGTTCGCTCCAATGCCAAAGCGCGGCAGACGAAGAGCAAGGCGCGCATGGCGCGCTTCGAAGAACTGAGTGACGTCGACTACCAGAAGCGCAACGAGACCAACGAGATCTTCATTCCGGTGGCCGAGCGCCTGGGCAATCAGGTGATCGAGTTCAACGGCGTCAGCAAATCGTTCGGCGACCGCCTGCTGATCGACAACCTGAGCTTCGCCGTGCCGCCGGGGGCCATCGTCGGCATCATCGGCCCCAACGGCGCCGGCAAGTCGACGCTGTTCCGCATGCTGCAAGGCGTCGAGAAGCCCGACAGCGGCGAGGTGATCATCGGCAAGACGGCGCAGCTCGCCTTCGTCGATCAGAGCCGCGAAGACCTGGCCAACGAGAAGACGGTGTGGGAAGACGTCTCGGGCGGCCTCGACAACATCGTCGTCGGCAAGTTCGTGATGCCGTCGCGCGCGTATCTCGGCCGCTTCAACTTCAAGGGCAACGACCAGCAAAAGCGTGTTGGTTCGTTGTCGGGCGGCGAGCGTGGCCGATTGCATCTGGCCAAGACGCTGGCCAAGGGCGGCAACGTGCTGATGCTCGACGAACCGAGCAACGACCTCGACGTCGAGACGCTGCGCGCACTCGAAGAAGCGCTGCTCGAATTCGCCGGCAGCGCGATGGTGATCAGCCACGACCGCTGGTTCCTCGACCGCATCTGCACCCACATCCTGGCCGCGGAAGGCGACTCGCAATGGGTCTTCTACCAAGGCAACTACCAGGAGTACGAGGCCGACAAGGTCAAGCGCCTGGGCGAAGAAGGGGCGCGGCCGAAGCGCGTCAGGTTCAAGCCGATCCGCTGAACTTGGTGTAGCGTTGGCGGTGATGCAGTACGAGACCCCAGAGGACGCCGAACGCCGCGCGCTGATGCGGCAAGCGGCTTGTGTGGCCGG
>JANMHY010000689.1:0-2412 GCA_031375525.1 Burkholderiales bacterium | reverse complement strand
CTCGGCCGCGCCGGGCTGAAGGTGGACCTCGCGCAATCCGTGCTCTGGAGCCGCCGCGCCGCGGAGGCCGGCAGCGTCGATGCGCAGGTCGATGTCGCCACCGCGCATTACCTCGGCCGCGGCGCCGCCAAGGACGTGGCGCTGGCGGCGCGCTGGTACCGCCTGGCCGCGCAACGCGGCGATGTCGGCGCGATGTTCATCACCGCGTCGTTCTACGAAAGTGGCGACGGTGTCGAGCGCGATCTGGCCGAGGCGCGCTACTGGTACGCCGCCGCGGCGCGCAACGGCGAACCCGGCGCCGATCTGAAAGTGAAAGAGCTCGACGCCAAGCTGACCAAGCCGGCCAGCTAAAGGACGACCTTGACCATCGGGTGCGTCGATAGCGTGCGGTACAGCTCGTCGAGCTGTTCGCGGCTGGTGGCGGTGATGGTGATGGTCAGGCCGAGGTAGTTGCCGCCCTTGCTCGACCGCGTCTCGATCGTGCTGGCGTCGAACGTGGGATCGAACTGCCGCGCGATAGAGACGACGGCGTCGGTGAATCCCTCGACATGCGTGCCCATGACCTTGATCGGGAACGCGCTCGGGTACTCGATCAGGCTTTTCTCGGGCGGAACATCAGCATTCATGTCGCCTGCGTGAGCTTGGCGCGCTGGTAAGCCTCGTGCAGCCGCGCGTACACCGGGCCCGGCTTGCCGCGCAGCGCGCCGTGGCCGACCGGCTCGCCGTCGAGCTTGGTCACCGGCAGCACTTCCTTCGTCGCCGAACTGATGATGACCTCGTCGGCCGATCGCACATCGGCCTCGCTGATGGGTTTGAGGTTGTAGGCGATGCCTTCTTCCTCGCACAGCTCGTGCAGCAGCTCGACGCGGATGCCTTCCAACACATGCTCGCTCTTCGGCGGGCCGAGGAAGGCGCCGTCCTTGACGACCCAGACATTGCACGCCGCCGCTTCGGTCAACCAGCCGTCGCGGAACATGATGGTCTCCGTCGCGCCGTGGTCGGCCGACATCTGCCGCGCCAGCACGTTGCCGAGCAGCGAGATGCTCTTGATGTCGCCGCGCTCCCAGCGGAAGTCGCGCGCCGTGGTGCAGGCCACGCCGCCGTGGCGCTGCTCGGCCGTGGGCGGCTTCATCGGGTTGCACATCATGAACACCGTCGGCGTGATGCCTTCGGGCATCACATGGTCGCGCGGCGCCACGCCGCGCGTGACCTGGATGTACACCACCTGATCGTCCGCGCCTTCGGTCTCTGCCAGCGCCGCCACGAGCTTGCGGCAGCGCTCGAGCCACTCATCACTCGTGTGCGGATTGGCGATGCGGATCTTGTCCAGCGAGCGATTCAGGCGCGCCATGTGCTCGTCGAAGCGGAACAGCTTGCGGCCATACACCGGCGCCACGTCGTAGATGCCGTCGCCGAACAGGAAGCCGCGGTCGAGCACGCTGACCTGCGCCTGCGACAAGGGCTTGTAGGCGCCGTTGAGGTAGCACAGCCGGTCGTTCATCGCGAGCTCTCCTGGTTGCGGCTCATTGTGCTACTTGATCCAAAGCCGCACCGAGTCCCAGGCGCGGCCGAAGAGGCCAGCCTGCTCGACCGCCTCCTGCACCACCAGAGGCACCTCGGCCACCGGCGCGCCGGCAGCGGTCGTGACCTTCAACGTGCCGACGCGCTGGCCCTTGGCCAGCGGCGCCACCAGCGGGTCGGTGCGCTGGACTTCGGTCTTCAGTTTTTCGCCTTCGCCGCGCGGCACGGCAATGATCACCGAGCCTTCGGCGCCGAGCTTGGCCTGCTTCTGCACGCCCTTCCAGATCTCGGGCGTGACGAACGGCTTGCCGGCTTCGAACAGGCGCACCGGGTCGAAAGCGGTGAAGCCCCAATTGAGCAGCTTCTGACTTTCGTTCAGGCGGGCGTCGCGGTTGGCGGCGCCGAGCACCACCGAGACCAGGCGGCGCTTGTTGCCCGCGCCGAGGTTCGGGTACTCGCGCGCCGCGCTGGCGACGAGGCAATAGCCCGCGGCGTCGGTGAAACCGGTCTTCATGCCATCGACGGTGGCATCGCGGCGCAGCAGCAGGTTGCGGTTGTCCTGGCGGATCTTGTTGTACGTGTACTCCTTGATCGAGTAGTAGCGGTAGTACTGCGGGAAGTCGCGCACGATGTGCGAGGCAACGACAGCGATGTCGCGCGCGCTCGATTTGTGCCCCGCTTCGGTGGTGCCGGTGACGTTCTTGTAGGCGGTGTTCTTCAGGCCCCAGGCCTGGGCCTGGCGGTTCATCATGCCGACAAAGACATCAAGGCTGCCGCCGACGGCTTCGGCCAGCGCCACCGAGGCATCGTTGCCGGAGACGACGATCATGCCGTGCAGCAGCTCATCGACCGTCGGCCGCATCGTCGTGTCGATGAACATCAGCGACGGAT
>JANMHY010000662.1:0-4628 GCA_031375525.1 Burkholderiales bacterium | reverse complement strand
CGAACAGCGACTGGAAGTCGTTGCCGCTGCTGGCCACGGCGTCGTTGATCGTGTCGCCGACGAAGCGGACCTGGCCGCTGGCAGTGTTGGCGATGTCGGGAATGATGATCTCGGTGGCCGTCTGCGTCACCACGAGCGTCGAAGGCGTCACCGTGACGACGCCCGCCGCATCGATCGACACGCTCGGGCTCTGGCCCGACAGGATCAGCACGTCGGCGTCCCAGGTCACGGTGCCGGTGCCCAGCGCCGACGCGGTCGGGTTCGAGCTGCCGCCGTCGAACACCGCGCCGTCCCGCGGCGCCGTCGCCACCGGCACGACGGGGGTGCCGAAGGTCTCGGCCAGCAGCGCGAGCGAGTCGTAGCCCGCCACGCCCTTGAGCGGCGTGCCGGTGACGCGCGCACCCGCGGTGACGTGCGCCGCGTCGCTGGTGCGCACCAGCGCGTCGGTGTCGGCAGTGGCCGTGGAAATCGTCGTCGTGTCGCCGCCCAGCGCATCGCTGTTGGCGTAGGCGCGGGTGGTCACGCTGGTGGTCTCGTAGCCGGCGCGCAGGTCCACGCCGCGGTCGCCGCGCAACTTCACGTTCGCGTCGACGAGCGTGCTCGCCAGGTTGGTCAGCGATGCGGTGGCCGTCGAGCTGTTGGTGACGCCCAGCCCGCCGGCAAAGGTGTCGCTGTCGGCGCCGACCGCGAGGTCGCTGCCCTTGGCCACCATCGAGACGGTGCCCGCGCGCACGTCAGCGCGTTCCCCGACCTGCGTCTTGGTGCTGCCGCTGACGGACGTGGCGGCGCTGCCTGTGGCATCGGAGCCCAGACCTGCGGCCGAGACGCTGGTCTTCGAGCCGACGCTGCCGCCGAGCTGCGCATTCAGCGACAGCGCGCCGCCGACGACGAGCACGGTGTCGGCGGCGATGCTGGCCAGCGTGGCCGACACCAGGCCGGCGCGCGATGCCCCCTCGGCAAGGTCGACCAAGCCGCCGCCTTGCGCAAAAGCGTACGAGCTCTGCGTCGATGCGTTGGTCGCCGCGATATTGACGTCGCCGCCGGCGTTGACGTTGCCCGCCAGCGTGGCGTTGGCGTCGCTGCGCGTCACCGCGATCGTGGCCTGCGAGTTCTTGACCGCGACCACGCCGCCGGTCGAGTTGCTGGTGCTGGTCGAAGCGCCGGTTGCGGAAGTGCTTGCTATCGTGACGTTGCCGCCGGCGACGATCGTCGCCGCGGAGCTGGCATCGACGGTCTGGCTGATGGTGACGGTCGAGGTGTTGTTGGCCACATCGACCAGGCCGCCCGATGAGCCGGTGGCCGAGGCGGCCGAGATGCCGTCGCCGGTGGGCGGCGAGACCTGCCCGAGCGGCACGCCGCCGGGGCCGAGCAGCTTGTGCGTGCCCGCGGGCAGCGTCGTCACGCCGTCGGCGATGTCGATGCGCAGGCGCTGCGTGCCGGTGGTGGCGTTGAAGTCGAGCCCCTCGCGGCCGATGAACTGGTTGCGCGTCGGCGCGGCGGCCTCGGGCAGGTAGCTGAGGTCGATCGCCGTGCCGGCCGGCGTGGAGCGCAGGCGGAAATTGTTGGCATCGACCACTTCGACGTAATAGGTGCGGCCCGATTCGAGCCCGCCCAGCGTCGGGTCCGACAGCGTGTGCAGGGTCTGCGTGTCGGTCGATTCGTTGATGTCGATCGCCACCGGCGTCGCGGCCGTGGCGTTGGCATACGTGGTCGCCAGCTTCAGCGCATTCGAATTGCCCGCTACCGTGATGACGTAGTAGATGCCGCCGTTGACGAGCGTGCCGCCGCCGTTTTCGATGCCCAGCGCCGCGCCCCCCGCTGCGCGGTACTGCACCGCTTCGCCGGCGGCAAAGCCATGCGCCGCGGTGAAGTAGATGGTGTCGGAGTCGTTGTAGATGAAGGCGCCGGCGGCGGTCGTGTCGGGCGTGCCGTTGGCCTTGAACTGCAGGTCCACCAGCGGCGCCGAGAAGTTGCGCGTGACCGCGTTGCGGTAGGTCACCGCCAGGCCATTGGCAAAGCCGTGGCCATTGATGTTGATCGTTTCGCCCGCGGGCAAGGCCGCGGGGTTGACATTGGTCTTGGGCGAGAAGTTGGTCGTGGGCGCTGCCGTCGCCGCCGCCAGCGTCGTGAACAGCTTGATCGTGTTGCCATCGATCACGCGAACGAAATATTTGCTGCCAATCAACAGCACACCGGTCGTGCCATCGGTGTTGCGGAACTGCTGGGCCGCCGCGCCGCTCTCGAAGCCGTCATAGACCACGGTGTCGCCTGTGACGAGGCCGTGGCCGCCGGCGAAGACAATCGTGTCGAAGCTCGGGTTGACGCCATAGGTGACGGTGGCGCCGCCGGAGGTGGTGGTCTTTTGCGTGCCGTCGAAGGTGACGCCGAGCTTGAGCGTCACCTGCCCCGCGGTGCCGCTGGGCGCGCTGCTGAGGACGAAGTAGTCGCGGCCGTCGGTCAGGCCGCCGATCGCGGCGCCGGTGCTGTCGTAGCGCACCGCGTCGCCGGTGCCCAGGCCGAAGTCGCCGTAGTTGAGGGTGTCGTTGTTGCCGTTGACGGCGGTGACCAGGTCGGCCACCGGTGCGGCCGCGCTCTGGCGCAGCGCCTGCACGAAGACGTTGCCGTCGGTGGTGACGCTCGAGCCGCTGGCGATCGACGCGTCGACGTTGGGTTGGAGCGTGCTCAAGCCCTTCGAGACGCCGGCGCGGATGACGCCACCGCCGTAGCCCTCGGCAATCGCATCGGCCTCGGCGAAGTACTCGGCCTTGACCGTCAGGTCGGCGTCGCCGATCGCCTGGGCGATGCTGACCGTCGCGTTGGCGCCGATGCTCGCCTCGACGGTCGGCTTGCTCTCGGCCTTGGCGTCGGAGCCGGTGCCGCTGATCACGCCGCCCGAAGCGGCCTTGGCTTTCGAGATCGACTGGTCTTCGGAAACCGCATGCACCGTGACGCTGCCGCCGGTGAGATTGGCACGGTCGCTCGACAACGAGCCGGCGACGATGGCTTTGGTGGCGCCATTGGTCACGGCCGTGGCGTTGATGGTGCCGACGCCGGCGAGCAGGCCGAACGAGAAGTTCTCGCCCGCGGCCTGCGCCAGGTTGGTGGCGTCGGCTTCGAGCGTGAAGCCGGTGGCCGCACGAATATCGGCGCCGGCGCCGACTTGCGCATTCGTCTGTGCCGAGGCGGTGGCCGTGGCATCGCCGCCGTTGACGCCGATCAGGATCGCGCCGCCCGAGGGCGAGGCCTCGGCGTAGGCGTTGCGGCTGGCGGCAAAGAAGCTCTGCGCCTTGACGCTGGCGGCGCCGTCGGTATCGATGTTGGCGCCAGCGCCGATCGACGCATCGACCGTCGGCGATGCCGTGGCCTTGGCGATCGAGACGCCGATCGAGAGGCCGCCGGCGACCGAGTAACCTTCAGTCACTGCTTCGGCGAACAGCGTGCGGTGGGTGGCGCGCACTTCGAGCGCGCCGGTCAGATCGACCGACACGGAGGAGCCGATCGACGCCTCCAGCGCCGGTGTCACCGTGGTTCGCGCATCGACGCCCGAGCCCGACGCAATGATGCCGCCGGCCGCGGCCAGCGCATGGATCTTGGCGCTGCTCGATGCATCGGCCGTGACTTTCATGCTGCCGGCCTTCAGCGTCGAGGTCGAGCCCGCATTGCGCGGCTGCACCTGCGCGCGCGAACTGCCGACGATGTCGGCGCGTGCGATGACGACACCGATGCCCACACCGAGGCCGATCGCGGCGCCATCGGCTTCGATGTCGATGACATCGGTGGCGCTCGACGCGACTTTGAGTTCACCGCTGATGTCGGTGGCGACATCGTTGCCGATCACGGCCTTCGCGTCGGCGCCGATCGTCACGACGGCCACACCACCGGCCGCGCCAGCGATGCCGCCGGCGCCGACGGCGATCGTCATCGGCTCGAAGCCGGGATAGTTGTCAACGCTGGCGTTGGCAACTGATTCGACCGCCACGCTGCCGATATCGCCGATGCCGGTGGTGCCGTTCTTGGCGAAGTCGCCGACTTGTGGGGTGGCCGTGCCGTTGGCGTCGATGACGACCACCGATGCGCCGGCGCCGGCATAGAAGCTGGCGCCGACGCCGAGCGCCGAGGCGCGCACCGTGACATCGCTGACGGCCTTGATCGCCACCGTGCCGGCCTGGATGATCTGCACGCCACCGGCCGCGCTGGTCGTGTCGGCCAGGCCGGCAAAGATGCTGCCGGTCTCGTTGAACACGACCACGCCGCCGGCGATGCCGACGACGCCGCCGACGCCGCCCGCGAACGCCAGCGCATCGATGTCGAAGTCGAGCTTGCCATCGATGAAGATGCCCTGGCCGGCCGCGGTGCCGGCCGAGAGCACGCTGCCCGCGCGCACTTCGGCGCTCACGTCCTGGTCGGCATTGACGACGATGCCCGAGGCGCCGATACCGGCGCCGACGCCGCCGCCGAGGCCGCCGCTGACGATCTTCAGTTGCGAATCGACGCGCGCGTCGAGGTCGATGTTGCGCAGCGCGGTGACGGTGTTGTTGGTGCCGATGAAGGCACTGGTGCCGGCGGTCACCGCCGTCGGGCCGGCGTTGACCGCCGTCGTCACCTTGTTGCTCGGCGAATTGGCCGTG
>JANMHY010000941.1:0-7228 GCA_031375525.1 Burkholderiales bacterium | reverse complement strand
CGCATTGACGCCGCGGATCGGGAACTGCTCGAGCTCCTTGATCGACTTGAACTGGCCGCCGATGCGCACCTGCAGGTTCTCGCTGCCGGCGTTCAACTGGCCGGTGCCCTCGACCGCGTTCTGCGCCGACAGTTGCGCGATCACCTGGTTGAAGTCCAGGCCGAGCGTGGCCAGGCGCTTGTGCGAAATCTCGACGAACACCTTCTCCGGCTGCGCACCGAAGATTTCGACCTTGGCCACGTCTTTGACGCGCAACAGCCGCTCGCGCACCTTGTCCGCATGCTCGCGCAACTCTTCGTCGGAAAAGCCGTCCGCCGAAAGCGCGTAGATCGTGCCGTAGACATCGCCGAAGTCGTCGTTGAAGACCGGGCCGACCACGCCGGCGGGCAGCGTGCCGCGGATGTCGCCGACGCGCTTGCGCGCCTGGTACCAGGAGTCGCCGACCTCGCGGCCACGAATGACCTCCTTGACCTGCAGGATCGTCAGCGACTCGCCCGGTTTGGTGTAGCTGCGGATGACGTCGCTGTACGGCACCTCCTGCAACGCACGTTCGACCTTGCTTGTCACCTGCTCGGCCATCTGCTCGGCACTCGCACCCGGCCAGAAAGCCTGCACCACCATCGCGCGGAAGGTGAACGGCGGGTCTTCGTCCTGCCCCAACTGAAAGTACGCGGCAAAGCCGAGCAGCATCAGCACCAGCATCAGATAGCTCGTCAACGCCGGGTGGTCGAGCGCCCAGCGCGAGATGTTGAAGCGCGAAGCGCTGTCGGTGGTCTTATCCATCGGGCCCGCCGATCAGCGTGACGCGGCCGAAGCAGCTGAGCCGGCAACAGCGTTGTACAGAGACACCTTCTGCCCTGCCGTCAGCGTGTGCGCGCCGGCGCTGACGATCGTCTGCCCTGCGGCGATGCCGCCGGCCACGAGAATCATGTTGCCTTCGGCGCCGGCCACCTTCACCGGCTGCGCGCGCACCGTCATCGCGCTCGTGTCGAGCAGCCAGACGTGCGATTGACCTTGCTGTTCGAAGACCGCCGCCAACGGCAGCTTGATCGCACCCGTGGCGCCGGGGACCAGCAGCGACACCGTCGCGGTCTGCCCCAGGCGCACCGCGGCGCGACCAACGTCAGCCTTGACAAGGAAGGTGCGCGTCGACGGATCGGCCGCCGCCGACACCTCGCGCACCGTCGCCGGCACGCTGGTCTCGCCCGCGCCCCACACCCGCACCTGCAACATGCCCGGCTTGCCTTCGAGCGCACGCAACTGGCCGGCCTGCTGCTCGGGCACCGCAAAGACCACGTCGCGCGGCCCGTCTTGCGCCACGCGCAACACCGGCGCGCCCGCAGCCAGCACGGCGCCGGGCTCGGCTTCGACGGCCGTGACGACGCCCGCACCATCGGCCACCAAGGTCGTGTAGCGCGCCTGGTTGGTCTGCACGCTGGCTTGCGCGCGCGCCTGTTCGACCTGCGCCTGCGCAGCTTTGAACGTACTCTCGCGGCGGTCGAGTTCGGCGGCGCTGATGAAGCCCTGTTCGCGCAGTTCCTTGAAGCGTTTCAGGTCGGCATTGGCTTGATCGGCGTTGACGCGCGCCGCTTCGAGGCCCGAACTCGCGGCTTGCTGGCCGAGCCGCAGGTCCATCGGGTCGAGGCTGGCCAGGACCTGGCCGGCCTTGACGACGTCGCCGAGATCGACCGGCCGCGAGACCATCTTGCCGGCCACGCGAAACGACAGGCGCGACTCGGTTCTGGGTCGCACCTCCCCGGCGTAGTCGATGCTCGTGCCGGCCGATTGCTGGCTGACGGCGATCGTGCGCACGGCGCGCACCGGCTCGGGCGGCGGCGCGGGGCGCGAACACGCCGAGGCCAAGGCAGCGAACGTCAACGCAAGGATGGGAGTGTGGTGGCGCATCGAAACTGCCTTTCAGCTCGCGCGGCGGCAGGCGTCGCGCCGAGCAGTTTTTATTACTGACTGACTGGTCAGTAATATACGAGCCAGCCTTTGGCCATGTCAACGGCCCTACCGAAAAAGCGCATCGACAATCTTGCCCCGTGAGCGTCGATCACTACGAAAACTTCCCTGTCGCTTCAGCGCTGTGCCCGCTGGCATTGCGCCCCGCCGTCACCGCGATCTACCACTTCGCCCGCACGGCAGACGACATTGCCGATGAAGGCAGCGCGCCGCCCGGCGAGCGGCTGGCTCGACTCGAACGCTACGAACAAGCGCTGAGTGACGCCGCGCTCGGCAGAAACGCCGGCGATTGGCCGCAGGTCTTCGGACCGCTCGCCTTGCAGATCGCAGCGCACGAGCTGCCGGTCACGCTGCTCGGCCAATTGCTCGCCGCCTTCAAGCAGGACACGCACAACCCGATCTACCCCGACCGCGCCGCGCTGCTCGACTACTGCAGCCGCTCGGCCAACCCGATCGGCCGCTTGTTGCTGCACCTGTCCCACGTCACCGAGCCGGCCGCGCTCGTGCAATCGGATGCCATCTGCACGGCGCTGCAGCTCATCAACTTCTGGCAGGACATGTCGGTCGATCATCCGCGGGGCCGCTTCTATGTGCCGCTGGCGGACGCGCAGCGCCACGGTCTCGATGTCAAAACGCTGGCGCGCGACAGTGACGCCTCGCGGGCGCTGCTGCGTGACCTCTGCACCTGGGCGCGCGAGTCGATGCACCGCGGCCAGCCGCTGGTGCACTACCTGCCCGGCCGTTTCGGCTGGGAGCTGCGCCTGGTCGTGCAAGGCGGGCTGCGCATCCTGGACAAGATCGAAGCCCATGGCTTCAACGCACTCAGCCAGCGGCCGACGCTCGGCGCACTCGATGCACCGCTGCTGCTGTGGCGCGCGCTGTGGATGCGCCGCGGCCCACCGGCGCTGCTGTCGGACCCGGCCGCGCGATGACGCCCGAGCAATACGTCGAAGACCGCGCCGCCAAAAGCGGCTCGTCGTTCTACTACGCGTTTCGCTTTCTACCGCCGCCGCGGCGCGCGGCCATTACCGCTTTCTATGCCTTCTGCCGTGAGGTCGATGACGTGGTCGATGAAGTGCAGGACAGCGGCGTGGCCGCGACCAAACTCGCCTGGTGGCGCAAGGAGGTCGCGTCCGCATTCAGTGGCACGCCGAGCCATCCGGTGATGAAGGCGCTGTTGCCGCACATCACAAGTTACGCCATCGAAGCGCGGCACTTGCTGGCGGTGATCGACGGCTGCGAGATGGACTTGCAGCAAAGCCGCTACCTCGACTTCGCCGGCCTGGCGCGCTATTGCCATCTGGTGGCCGGCGTGGTCGGCGAGGTCGCAGCCAACATCTTCGGCCGCAGTGATGAACGAACGATCGCCTATGCGCACCAGCTCGGCCTGGCGATGCAGCTCACCAACATCATCCGCGACGTCGGCGACGACGCGCGCCGCGGCCGCATCTACTTGCCGATGGACGAGTTGAAGCGCTTCGATGTCAAGGCCAACGAGTTGCTGAAGCGCGAATCGCCCTGGGGCTACAGCGAACGCTTCACCGCGCTGATGAAGTTCCAGGCCGAGCGTGCGCACCGCACGTACGAAGAAGCCTTTGCGCTCTTGCCCGACGCCGACCGGCGCGCGCAGCGGCCCGGCCTGGCCATGGCGCAGATCTACCGCACGCTGCTGCGCGAGATCGAAGCCGATGGGTTTCAGGTGTTGCACCAGCGTGTGTCGCTGACACCGCTGCGCAAAGTCTGGATCGCGATGCGCACGCATTGGTTGGAACGTTGAGCGCCAAGTCGCTCGCCGTCGTCGGCGCCGGCTGGGCCGGCTTGGCCGCGGCCGTGCGCGCCACCGAAGCCGGCCACCGCGTGACGCTGTTCGACATGGCGCCGCAGCCCGGTGGCCGCGCGCGCGCGGTCCTGCACGACGGTATCGCGCTCGACAACGGCCAGCACATCCTGATCGGCGCGTACCGCGAGACGCTGGCGTTGATGCGCACCGTCGGCGCCGATCCCGACACGTTGCTCGATCGCCGCCCGCTCGCGTTGACCGACCCGCAAGGCCGCGGCCTCGCACTGCCGCGCGGCCCGGCCGTGCCGGCCTTCGTGCGTGCGGTGCTGGCGCAGAAAGAGTGGCCGCTGTCGGAGCGCCTGGAGCTGCTCGCTGCGGCGCTGCGCTGGCGGCTCAGCGGCTTTCGCGCCGATCCAGCCGCCACGGTGGCCGATCTCGTGCATGCGTTGCCCGAGCGAGCGCGCACGACGCTGATCGAGCCGCTGTGCGTGGCGGCGTTGAACACGCCCTCCTCGCACGCCAGCGCACAGGTCTTCCTGAGTGTGCTGCGCGACGCGCTGTTCAGTGGCGCCGGTGCAGCCGATCTGCTGCTGCCGCGGGCGCCGTTGTCGGCATTGCTGCCCACACCGGCCGCGCGCTGGCTCGAACAACACGGCGCTGCGTTGCGCTGGACAACACGCGTGCAGCACATCGAACCCGTCGCCGACGGGCGCTGGCGCGTCGATGGCGAATCCTTCGACGCTGTGCTGCTGGCTTGCAGCGCGCCTGAGGCTGCGCGCCTGGCGCAGCCGCACGGCGCCGGCTGGGCGGCGACCGCCGCGGCCTTCGACTACGAGCCGATCGTCACCGTCTATCTGCAAAGCGCGGGCGCGCGCCTGCCGTCACCGATGGTGGCGTTGCACGCTGGGCCCGATGCGCCGGCGCAGTTCGCCTTCGACCTCGGCGCGCTCGATCCCACTGGCACACGCAGCGGGCTGTTCGCGTTCGTCGTCAGCGGCGCGCGGGACTGGATCGAAGCCGGCCTCGAGGCCACGGCGCAGGCCACCTTGCGCCAGGCGCAAGCCGCCTTCGATTCGATCCCGTGGCGGGCGCTGCGCACGATCGCCGAACGCCGCGCCACCTTCCTGTGCACACCCGGCCTGGTACGCCCGCCGACGCACATCGCGCCGGCACTGGCCGCGGCCGGTGACTACATCGACGGCCCTTACCCGGCCACGCTCGAAGGCGCGGTGCGATCGGCGCTCAAAGCGCTGGATGCGCTCGGATTGCGCAAGCTCTGACGCCTTCCGGCATGCGAGCACGGGTTTCGCCATGCAAGAATCACGCAGGCCATGACGACCAAAGACACCAGCACCCCGAGCATCCAGGTTCTGGAGCGCTGCTTCGCCCTGCTCGACGTGCTGGCGCAGCAGCCCGAGGCGATGGCACTGAAGGACATCAGCGAGCGCACGGGGCTGCACCCGTCCACCGCGCACCGCATCCTCAATGACCTGGCGGCGGGCCGCTTCGTCGATCGGCCACAGGCCGGCCAGTACCGCCTGGGCATGCGCCTGCTCGAGCTCGGCAACCTGGTCAAAGAGCGGTTGTCGGTGCGCGAGCTCGCGGCAGCGCCGATGCGTGAGCTGCACCGGCTGACCCACCAGGCGGTCAACCTGTCGGTGCGCCAGGGCGACGAAATCGTCTACATCGAACGCGCTTACAGCGAACGCTCGGGCATGCAGGTGGTGCGTGCCGTCGGCGGACGCGCGCCGCTGCACCTGACGTCGGTGGGCAAGTTGTTCCTGGCAGCAGAGTCACCCGAGCGCGTACGCGCCTACGCGACGCGAACCGGACTGGCCGGCCACACGCGCAACAGCCTGACGCAAGTGGCGGCGCTCGAGCGCGAACTCGAAGGCGTGCGCTCGCGCGGCATCGCGCATGACAACGAGGAGCTCGAGATTGGCGTGCGCTGCATCGCCGCCGGCGTCTATGACGACGCGGGCAAACTCGTCGCGGGTTTGTCGATCTCGGCGCCGGCCGATCGCCTGGAGCTGGCCTGGGCCGAGCGTGTCAAGGCCACGGCACAGGACATCTCACGGGCGCTGGGCCATGAGGCGCAAGCGCGCGCCCGGTAGCTCAGCTCAACGGCGTTACCACGGTGGCCGCCGCCGGGGCCAGCGCCGGGCTGCCGACGCTTTGCGTGGACAGCCAACTGCGAATGCGCTCGGCGTCGCCGACGCGCGAGTACTTGCCGGCCGAATCGAGCAGCACCAGGACCAGCTTGCGGCCCGATAGCTGGGCCTGCATGACGACGCAACGGCCGGCTTCGGTGATGTAGCCGGTTTTCTGCAAGCCGATCGCCCACTCGCTGTTGCGCACCAGGCTGTTCGTGTTGCGGAAGTGAACGGAGCGCGGTCCCACGGCCACTTCGGCCTCCTGCGACGTCGACAGGCGGCGGATCATGTCGTTCTTGTCGGCGTCGCGCACCAACAGCGCCAGGTCGGTGGCATTCGACTGGTTGCGGCTCGACAGCCCCGTCGGTTCGACGTAGCGCGTATTCGTCATGCCCAGCGTGTGTGCCTTGCGGTTCATCGCCTCGACGACGCCCGGCAAGCCGCCGGGGTAGTGGCGGCCGAGTGCGTTGGCAGCGCGGTTTTCGCTGGCCATCAGCGCCAGGTGCAGCATCTCGCCGCGCGTGAGCTGCGTGCCGAGCTGCAGGCGTGAGCGGCTGCCTTTTTCGGTGTCGATGTCTTCCGCCGTGATGGTCAGCACCTCGTCCATCGGCTGCTGGGCATCGGCGACGACGAGCGCTGTCATCAGCTTGGTGATTGAAGCGATCGGCAGCACTGCATGCTGGTTCTTCGCCAGCAGCACTTCGTTGGTGTCCTGGTCGAGCACCAGCACCGCTGCCGAACGCAGATCGAGCGGGTCTTCCGCGGCATGCAGACCCAGTTGCTGCCCAAAAGACGGCACGGCCGGCACGACGTAGCGTGCACGGACCAGACGCTTGGAGGCCACCGAGGACTTCTTGCTGGCCTTGACGACCACGCTCTGGTGTCTGGACGCCGCATTGGCAGGCAAAGCGATCAGCGCCGACATCGCCAGCGCCATCGATCCGAACCACACCTGATACTTTTGCTTGCCAAACACAGGGAAAACCTTTACGACGCTTCCGACAGAGTCTATCGGAGGAAGAAACCTGCGCGATATCAAAAACTTGCGCGTTTCTCCTAAAGTCGTTCCTGGGTTTCCCCTAGCGGTTGACTTATCTCACGGGTTGACAGGTTTCATGTCTGTTACCCCTGGGCGGCGACGCGTTCGATCTTGCTGTGCAGCTTGTTCAGCGCCGCCAGGTAAGCCTTGGCCGACGCCACGACGATATCGGGATCGGCACCCACGCCGTTGACGACGCGCCCGCCCAATTGCAGCCGAACCGTGACTTCTCCCTGTGATTCGGTGCTGCCGCTGGCGATGGCGTTGACCGAATACAGCACCAGTTCGGCG
>JANMHY010000641.1:0-1634 GCA_031375525.1 Burkholderiales bacterium | reverse complement strand
AGTTCAAGCGCGTCGATCGCGCCATCCGCGCTACGACGCTCGAAAAGTTCGGCCCGGTGCGCAGCGTCAAGCCGACTCTTGTTTTCGAGCTCGGCTTTGAGGGCATCCAGCACAGCCCGCGCCACAAGAGCGGCATCGCGGTGCGCTTCCCGCGCATGCTGCGCATCCGCGACGACAAGCCGCTGCACCAGGCGGACACTTTGCAGGCACTGACAGCGCTGATCGGCTGAGTTGTCGAGACCACTGAAAGCGCCGATAGTCGATATCCGTTCAACGCAAGTACCGCTCGCCATGTCCGACGCCACTGCCAGAGACCTCGTCATCTCGCGCCTTCTGCGCGCGCCGCGCGCCGCGCTGTGGCGCGCCTGGACCGACCCCGCACTGCTCAAAGAGTGGTGGTGCCCGAAGCCCTGACGACCGAGGTCCGCGCCTTCGACTTGCGCCCCGGCGGCGCGTTCTACACCTTCATGCGTGGCCCCGACGGCGGCACGAGCGACAACCCGGGCTGCTTTCTCGAGGTCGTGCCGCAAACGCGCCTGGTCTTCACCAGCATGCTATCGGCGAGTGGCGCCCCGCAACGCCATGGATGTCGATGACCGCCATCTTCACGATGGCCGACGAGGCCGGCGGCACCCGCTACACCGCCACCGCGATGCATCCGGACCCGGCCACACGCGACAAGCACGAAGCCATGGGCTTCTTCGAAGGCTGGGGCATCTGCATCGACCAGCTCGACGCGTTCGCGCTGCAGTTGCGCTGAACCGCTTCTACAGCGGCCAACGCTGGCGCCACGCCTGCGCTGTCTGCTGCAGGGCGTCGGCGAGCGGCGCGGCGCTGAACGGCGGCAAGCCGAGGACCGAGGCCGCCTCTTGCAGCGACACCCGCGGCTCGCTCACGTCGAGCGGCGCCGCACCATTGCTCTTGCTGAGCTTGTCGCCGAACGCATCGCGCGCCAGCGGCGTGTGCAGGTAGCTCGGCGTCGGCAGGCCGAGCAGGCGTTGCAGATGAATCTGGCGCGCCGTGTTGTCGGCGAGGTCTTCGCCGCGCACGGCATGCGTGACGCCTTGTGCCGCGTCATCGACGACGACGGCGAGCTGGTACGCCCAGGGGCCGTCGGCGCGTTGCAGCACGAAGTCGCCGACGGTGTGCGTCACGTCTTGTTGTTGTTCGCCCAAGCGGCGGTCGTGCCAGCGGATGCACGCGTCGTCGCCGCAACGCAGCCGCCATGCGCGCGCCGGTTTGCCATTCAAACCATTGCGGCAGGCGCCTGGATAGACAAGTTCGGCGCCGCGCTGCGCCGGCTGGCCGAGCGCGGCGAGTTCGCTCTCGATCTCGCGCCGTGTGCAGCCGCAAGGGTAGGCGAGCTGCGCGTCGCGCAGTTGCTGCAAAGCGTTTTCGTAGAGCGCGCTGCGTTCGCTCTGCCGCACCGGCGGTGCATCAGGCACGAGGCCGAGTGCGTGCAATTGCCGCAGGATTTCGGCTTCAGCGCCGGGCGCGGTGCGCGGGCCATCGACGTCTTCGATGCGCACCAGCCACCTGCCGCCATGCTCTCGTGCATCGAGCCAACTGGCGAGCGCGGCCACCAGCGAGCCCGCATGCAATGGGCCGCTGGGGCTCGGCGCGAAGCGGCCGAT
>JANMHY010000607.1:0-3999 GCA_031375525.1 Burkholderiales bacterium | reverse complement strand
GGCAAGATCGCTCCGGCCGACGCCGCCAAGAAATACGTGCCCGAAATCGCCGAGCTGCAGGTGCTCGACGGCTTCGACGCCGCCGGCCAGCCGAAGACGCGCGCGCCCAAGCGCGACATCACCGTCAACGACCTGTTGGTGCACACCAGCGGCCAGGGCTACGAGTTCTTCAGCGCCGACGATCTGAAGTTCCGCACCGCCAAGGCCATCCCGACCGTCGTCTCGTGCACCTTCGCCTCGATCCGTACGATGCTGCTGCACGACCCCGGCGAGCGCTGGACTTATGGCCCCAACATCGACTGGCTGGGCCGCATCGTCGAGCAGCAGCGCGGCGGCAAGCGGCTGGGCGAGGTCTTCGCCGAGCGCATCTTCGGCCCGCTGGGCATGAGCGACATCGCCTTCACGATGAACGACAGCATGCGCGCCCGCCGCGCCGTCATCCACGACCGCGCGGCCGACGGCAAGTTGACGCCGCTGCCCGACCTGATGCTGCCGCAGCCGCCCGAGATGGACATGGGCGGCCACGGCCTGTACGCCAGCGTCGGCGAGTACATGAAGTTCATCCGCATGTTCCTCAACGACGGCGCCGGGCCGCACGGCCGCGTGTTGAAGGCCGAAACGGTGGAAGCGATGTCGAAGAACGGGCTGCCTGCGGGTGTGACCAGCGGCGGCTGGCCGACGTCGATCCCGTCGCTGACCAACGCCGGCGAGTTCGACCCCGGCGTGAAGAAGACCTGGGCCTACACCTTCCAGCGCAACGAAGAGCCGACGGCCAGCGGCCGGCCCGCGGGCTCGCTGATGTGGGCGGGCCTGGGCAACCTCTTCTACTGGATCGACCGCAAGAACGGCCTCGGTGGTTTCTGGGGCTCGCAGATCCTGCCGTTCCAGGACATCGCGTCGTACCCGGGCTTCGTCGATTTCGAAACCGCCGTCTATCGCAACCGCTGAGGAGCGCGCGCCATGTTCACCGTCGATATCGACACCGGCGGCACGATGACCGATGCGCTGGTGTCGGACGGCGCGACGCGCCACGCCTTCAAGGTGGACACGACACCGCACGACTACACCGTGTCGCTGCTCGGTTGTTTGCAGGCCGCTGCACAGCAGCTCGGGCATGGCAGCGTCGAGTCGTTCCTGGCGCAGGTGCGGCTGATCCGCTGGTCATCGACGATCACCACCAACGTGCTCGGCGAGCGCCGCGGCTCCAAGGTCGGGCTGCTCGTCAGCAAGGGGCAGGAAGCGACGCTGTACGGCAGCACGCGATCGCCGGTGGTGGGTGAGCTGGTCGCCGAGGGCGCGATCATCGGCCTGCCGGCGCAGCCGAGCGCGGCCGACATTCTCGAAGGCGTGAAGGCGCTGCTCGAAGCCGGCGTGCGCCGCATTTGCGTCTGCCTGGCCGACTCGTTCCCGGACAACGCGGCCGAGCGCGCGATCAAACGCGTGATCGAAGACCAGTACCCGGACCACATCATCGGCGCGGTGCCGGTGCTGCTCGGCAGCGAAATGGCGCCGCTGCGCCACGATCAGACGCGGGTGCACTACTCGCTGATGAACGCCTACACGCACCAGCGCCTGGCCACGTCGCTGTTCAAGGCCGAGGACATGCTGCGTGACGAGCAGCGCTGGAACGGTGCGCTGCTGATCGGCCACACCAGCGGCGGCGTGGCCCGCATCGGCAAGACCAAGGCGGTGGACACGATCGAATCCGGCCCCGTCTTCGGCACCTTCGGCGGCGCCTACATGGCGGGCTTGTACGACATGGAGAACGTGCTCTGCTTCGACGTCGGCGGCACCACCACCAAGGCCTCGATCGTCCGCGACGGCAAGCCGGTGTTCCAGCGCGGCGGCGAGCTGATGGAAGTGCCGGTGCAGTCTTCCATCGCGATGCTGCGCTCGGCGGTGGTCGGTGGCGGCTCGGTGGCGCGCGTGAAAGCCAAGTCGGTCTCGCTCGGCCCCGACAGCATGGGCGCCGCACCCGGCCCGGCCTGCTACGGCCTGGGCGGCGACGCAGCGACGCTGACCGATGCGCTGCTGGTGCTCGGCTACCTGAACCCGGACAACTTTCTCGGCGGCCGGCGCAAGTTGAATGTGCAGAGCGCGAGCGCCGCGATCGACAAGCACATCGGCAAGCCGCTCGGCCTGTCGGTCGATGCCGCCGCGCTGGCGATCCGCGACGAGGCGGTGGCGATGATGGCCGAGCTGATCGGCAACACGCTCGCCGAAGCGAAGCTCTCCGCCGCCGACACCGCGCTGTTCTGCTTCGGCGGCAACGGCCCGATGTTCGCCGCCTTCGTCGCCGCCAAGCTCGGCATGCCGGTGGCTTATGCCTTCGACCTCGGCCCGGTGTTCAGCGCGTTCGGCTCGTCGATCTCGGACGTGGTGCACCGCTACGAGCGCGGGCTGGCGGGGCGTTGGGACGGCGAAGCGGGCTTGCGGGCGACGATGAGCGGATTGCAAATGCAGGCCGAGCGCGATCTGCGCGGCGAAGGTTTTGATCCCGCGCAAGCCTCCTTCACCTGGGAGCTCGACCTCGGCCGCAGCGAGGCCGAGGTTTCGACGGTCAGCGCATCGGCCGCGGCGGGTGCGTTGCAGCAGGCGGTCACCGCGGCGGGGCAGAGCGGGCAACCATTGCTCGGCCTGCGACTGCTGAGCCGGTTCGTCGTTGGCACACACGGCTTGAGCACGCGCACGCACAAGGCCGCGAAGGAGCCGCCGACGCAGCGTGCGCTGCGCTTCAACGGCGCAGCGCAGTCGGCGAGTCCTGTGCATCGATGGGAGGCAATGAACGTCGGCGACACGCTCGTCGGCCCGGCTGTGATCAACGGCGCCACGCTGACCTGCCCGGTGCCGCCGGGCTGGACGCTGCGCGTCGACGACTACGGCAATGCAGAACTGAAGCGCGCCTGAGGAGAGAGCACGACATGAACGAACGCATCCGCTTCACCGAATACCTCGATCTCGACATCGACCGCGAGCACTGGCATTGCCACGACTGCGGCCACGCGCTGATCTCGGCGCGGCAGAACTACAAACGCGGCTGCCTGGTGGCCGAGCGCATGCCCCAGGAGATCCACAACCCGGTGATCGACGGCCCGTACAGCTTTGCGCCCGACAAGGATTGGGTGCGCATCGTCGAGTTCTATTGCCCCGGTTGCGCGCGCCAGATCGAAACCGAGTACCTTCCGCCGGGGCATCCGATCACGCATGACATCGAACTCGATGTCGATAGCCTCAAAGCGCGCCTGGCCAAGGGCGAGTTGCAGATCGTGCAGGGCAAGCTGGTCAAGGCATCGAAGGTGGCGGCATGAAGGCCCCATTGCAAGCGATCAGCTCGATCGACATCGACGTCGGCGGCACCTTCACCGACATCGTCCTCACGCTCGATGGCGAACGCGTGATCGCCAAGTGCCCGACGACGCCGCACGACCTGTCGATCGGTTTCGTCAACGCCATCGAAGCCGGCGGCGACAAGGTCGGCCTGACGGTGGAAGAACTGCTGCCGAAGATCGACATCATTCGCTACTCGACGACGGTGGCGCTGAACCGCCTGCTGCAACGCATCGGCCCGCGCATCGGCCTGCTGACGACCGAAGGCCACGAAGACGCGATCATCATTGGCCGCGGCGCGCAGTGGACCGATGGCCAGCGGGTTGCAGAGCGCCGCAACATCGCGGTGCAGAACAAGCCACTGCCGCTGATCGAGCGCAACCTGATCCTCGGCGTCAAGGAGCGCGTCGATTCAACCGGCACGGTGCTGCGACCGCTCGACGAAGAAGACGTGCGGCGCAAGCTGCGGCTGCTGATGGACCGCGGCGCGCGTGCCATCGTCGTCTCGCTGCTGTGGAGCTTCATGAACCCGGTGCACGAGAAGCGCGTGCGCGAAATCATTCGCGAAGAGTACAAGGAGTACCACATCGGCTTCGTGCCGGTGGTGCTGTCGTCCTCCGTGGTCAGCAAGATCGGCGAGTACGAGCGCACGATGACGGCGGTGCTCGACGC
>JANMHY010000583.1:0-1925 GCA_031375525.1 Burkholderiales bacterium | reverse complement strand
CAGCAGAGAATCCATAGGCAGGAGTGTAGGGCTGCCACAATGCCGGCGCTGTAAGACAGGGGCGCACCATGACCGATACGCAGACTCTCATCAAGAACGACAACAACCTGATCTGGATCGACCTCGAGATGACGGGCCTGTTCCCGGAGCGCGACCGCATCATCGAGATCGCCGTCATCGTCACCGACCCGCAGGTCACGGTGCGTGTCGAAGGCCCGGTGTTCGCCATCCACCAGAGCGACGCGGTGTTGGACGGCATGGACGCCTGGAACAAGGGCACGCATGGCAAGAGCGGGCTCGTCGACCGCGTCAAGGCCTCCACTTTCGACGAAGCGCATGTGTCGGCCGAGATGATCGCCTGGCTGTCGCAATACGTGGCGGCGAGCAAGAGCCCGATGTGCGGCAACACGATCTGCCAGGATCGGCGCTTTCTGGCCAACCACATGCCGGCGCTGGAAGCGTTTTTTCACTACCGCAATCTCGACGTCAGCACGTTGAAGGAGCTGGCGCGGCGCTGGAAGCCGGCGGCGCTGGAGGGGTTGAAGAAAGTGCAGGCGCATACCGCGCTGGCCGATGTGCACGAATCCATCGACGAACTGCTGCACTACCGTCGCACGCTTTTGGCGGCCTGAGCTGCATCCGAACCGCGGCCGCCTGCGTACAGCAAAGCAATGGCAAATCCTGCTCCCACCGACGACCGCAACGCCGCGCTCGCGCAGGCGCTGTCGCGCGTCGCCCTCGGCGACCGCGCGGCCCTGGCAGCGCTCTACAAGACCGCCAGCGCCCATCTGCTCGGCGTGATCCTGCGCATCCAGCGCGATCGGGCGCAGGCCGAAGACGTGCTGCAGGACATCTTCGTCAGCATCTGGCGCAATGCGCAGGGCTACGACGCCGCACGCTCGCAGCCGATGACCTGGCTGACCAGCATTGCCCGCAACCGCGCCATCGATAGCCTGCGCCGGCGCAAGACCGAGGTCTCCACCGTCAGCGCGCATCTGGGCGACGACGACGACACGAACCTCGTCGATACGATCGCCTCCGAAGATGCGAGCCCGATGGAGCTGATGGAGCAGGCCGCGCAGGCGCGAGCGGTCACGCATTGCATCGGCGCGCTGTCGGCCGAGCAGCAGCAATGCGTCGCGCTGGCGTACTACCAAGGGCTGTCGCATTCCGAAGTGGCGCAGCATCTTCAGCAGCCGCTGGGTACTGTCAAAAGCTGGGTGCGGCGGGCGTTGATGGCGCTCAAAGACTGCCTCGGTGCGTCGCAACAGTTGATCTGAAATGGATTACTCCCGCCGCGACCTCGCCGACCGCCTCGCCGCCGAGTACGTGCTCGGCACCTTGCGCGGGCCCGCGCGCCGGCGCTTCGACAACCTGCTGTCGGCCCACCCGGCGCTGCGCGACGCGGTGGCGCAGTGGCAGCAGCGCCTGTCGCCGCTGTCGGTCACTGTCGAGGAAGTGACGCCGTCGGCGCGTGTCTGGCGCAATAACGAAGCCCGCCTGTTCGGCGAACGCGCGGTGGCGCCGGCGCCGACGCTGTGGCAGCGCTTGGCCTTGTGGCGCGGCCTGGCCGGCGTGGCCACGGCAGCGACGGTGGCGATGTTCGTCGTCGGCAGCCGTGTGCCGGCGCCGCAAGCGCCGATCATCGTCGTCCTCGGTTCGAACCCCGAAGCCGCGCAAGCGCTCAATGCGAGCTTCGTTGCCAGCGTCACCGCCGACGGCCGTGCGCTGGTGCTGCGGCCGATCAATGACCTGGCGATGACGCCCGGCCGCGCGCTCGAGTTGTGGGCGGTGCCGGCGCAAGGCGCGCCCAGGTCGCTCGGCCTGGTGCAGGCCAACGGCGCGACGACTGTCCTGCGCGCGAAGTTGCTGCAAGACACGGCGGCATTTGCGGTCATCGTCGAGCCGGCAGGCGGCTCGACCAC
>JANMHY010000546.1:0-2660 GCA_031375525.1 Burkholderiales bacterium | reverse complement strand
CCGCGTCGAACGTCACCGCGTCGATCGCGCTCTTCAGCGACTGGTGGATCGTCACCAGCACGACCCGCAGCTCGTCGTTGGCCAGCATCAAGCGCACCGTCAAGACGCCGGCGAGCGCTAGCAGCAGTTCGGTGAGGCCGGGGTACGGCACGCCAGCGGCCGCCAGCGCGGCCGTGTGGATCGGCGCGGTGACGATGGCGCTGCCTTCGCCGCACTGCACGGCGCGCACGGCGGCTTCGATGCACACCGCCGCCGCTTTGCCGGCGCGCGCGTCGACGACACCCCAGGGGATTTGATTCAGCGCGGGCGGCAAGCCATCGGGTTGCCACACCGGCAGGCAGCGCGGCGGGCATTGCGACGCGTGGCGAGGCGAGTCGAGCTGCGCGATCGGCCAAGGCTCGTTCAGCAAGGCCATCGCACGCCGCATCACGCCAACGTCACCGACCACCACAGCACCGTCCGCGGTGCCGTGCTGAAACGCACGCGCCACGATCTCCGGTCCGATGCCGACCGGATCTCCCATCGTCAGCAGCATCGTCACGCCGGGTTCTCGATCTCGATGAACCGATGCTCGAGCCCAAACCGCTCGGCCACATGCGCCGCCACCGCCGGTGCGCCGAAGCGTTCGGTCGCGTGGTGGCCGCAGGCGAGGAACGCAACGCCGGTTTCGCGCGCCAGATGCGCCTGCGGCTCCGAGACTTCGCCGGTGAGGAAGGCATCGACGCCGGCCGTGATCGCTGCTTCGAAGTAGCCCTGCGCGCCGCCGGTGCACCAGCCGATGCGATTCAATGCACGGCCATCGCCGGGCAGCACGAGCGGCGCTCTTGCCAGCGCTGCCTGCACACGCTGTGCAAGCGCGCCGAGCGAACGCTCTTGCACCGCCGGCCCCGCAAAGCCCAGCTCCTGCTCACCGAATCGCGCATCCGCCACCAGGCCGAGCCGCAACCCCAACTGCGCGTTGTTGCCGAACTCGGCATGCGCATCGAGCGGCAAGTGGTACGCGAACAGGTTGATGCCGTGCGCCATCAGCCGCTTCACGCGCTCGGCCAGCCAGCCCGTGAGGCGTCCGTCCTGGCCGCGCCAGAACAGGCCGTGATGAACCAGGATCGCGTCGGCCCGGGCCTCGATCGCGGCGTCGATCAGCGCCCGGCTCGCCGTCACGCCCGACACCAGGCGCGTCACCTCGGCACGGCCCTTGACCTGCAAACCGTTCGGCCCATAATCCTTGAAGCGCTCCACGGCCAACAGCGTGGCGAGGTAGCTCTCGATTTGATTGCGCGCGACCATCTCATCAGTCTCTCATGCGCCGACTCTGGTTGATCTTCTCGCAGGCCGTCACCGTGGCCTTGGCGCTGCTGTTCGTCGTCGCCACGTTGAAGCCCGAGTGGCTCAACCGGGCGCCGGGACAGATGTTGCCGCAGATCGTCTCGATCTCGACGGTGGCCGATGGCGCCGCTCAGGCGACAGCTCCCGGAAGTCTCGCCGCCGCGGCCAAGCGCGCCGCGCCGGCCGTGGTCAGCATCGCCGCGAGCAAGGCGCCCGTCGCCAACCCGCATGCCGACGACCCGTGGTTTCGCTTCTTCTTCGGCCAGCGCGGCGCGCCGCAAAGCCAGGAGCCGCAGCGCGGCCTCGGCTCGGGCGTGATCGTCTCTGCCGACGGCTACCTGATCACCAATCACCATGTTGTCGAAGGCGCCGACGAGATCGAAGTCCTGCTCGCCGACGGCCGCCAAGCGCTGGCCAAACTCGTCGGCACCGACCCGGAAACCGATGTCGCGCTGCTCAAGATCAGCCTCGACAAACTGCCCGCTGTGACCTTCGGCAACTCCGACCGACTGCAGGTCGGCGATGCGGTGCTGGCCATCGGCAACCCGTTCGGCGTCGGCCAGACCGTCACCTCGGGCATCGTCAGCGCGCTCGACCGCCGCGGCCTGGGCTTGAACACCTTCGAGAATTTCATCCAGACCGACGCCGCCATCAACCCGGGCAACTCCGGCGGCGCGCTGGTGGACACCAGCGGCAACCTCATCGGCATCAACACGGCGATATTTTCGCGCTCGGGCGGCAGCCTGGGCATCGGCTTCGCCATTCCCGCCGCCACCGCGCGCGTCGTCATGGAAGGCCTGATCAAGGAAGGCCGCGTCATCCGCGGCTGGATCGGCGTCGAGCCGCGCGACCTCACGCCCGACATGGCCGACACCCTGCGCCTGCCGGTCAAGAGCGGCGTGCTGATCACCGGCGTGCTGCAGGACGGCCCGGCCAGCAGCGGCGGCATCCTGCCCGGCGACGTCGTCACCCGCATCGGCGACACCACCGTCACCAACACCGCCGAGCTGCTCAACGCCGTGGCCTCGCTGCCGCCCGGCAGCAACGCCGCCATCGCCGTGCAGCGCGGCGACAAGGTGGTGGCGGTGACCGTCAAGGTGGCCCAACGCCCGCCGCGCCGGCAAGCGGCGCAATGAGCGAAAGGATTTCATGAAGCCCCTCATCCGTTGGCTGCTTCCTGCCCTGCTCGCGGCCTTCGGCGCGCTGGCCTTCGCCGCCGAACCCACGACCACCGAAAAGATCTCCTCCTACGCCCACGAGCGCAAGGCCGAGGCCGTGGCCGAGGGCAAGCGCCTGATCGCCGAGGCCGACAAGAAGATCGCCGAGATGAAAAA
>JANMHY010000539.1:0-10893 GCA_031375525.1 Burkholderiales bacterium | reverse complement strand
GGCGCCAACCAGGCGGTGCCGCAGCGCGACATCGTGCAGGTGCTGTCCTCCTCGGGCACGACCGGCGCGCCGATGTACTACGCGCTGACGGCGCGCGATGTCGAAGCCTTCGCTGACGCCATCGCCACCACCTGGTTCACCGCTGGCCTGCGCGCCGGCGACACTGTGGCCCACCTCGTCGGCCTGCCGATGGTGGCGGGCGGCTTGCCCTACGCCGATGGCTTTCGCCGCGTCGGTGCCACTCTGTGCTGGCTCGGTGGTTTTCCGACCGAGCGCATCCTGCGCGAGATGCGGCGCCTGCGCTGCACCGCTGTGCTGGCCACGACCTCGTTCGGTCTCTATCTGGCGGGGCAGTGGGCGTTGCCGTCGCCCCTGCGCAAAGTGCTGTGCGGCGGCGAGCCGGGCCTCAACCAGCCCGACATCCGCCGGCGCATCGGCACGGGCCTGGGCATCACGCACCTGCGCGAGGTGATGGGCCTGGGCGACGTGATCTCCGGCATGTGGGCCGAGTGCGAGGCCCAGGATGGCATGCACTTCAACGCCCAGCAGCATGTGGCGATCGAGTTGATCGACCCGGAGATCGGCAACGTGTTGCCGTGGCGCGAAGGGGCGAGCGGCGAGATCGTCTATACCGCACTGGCGCGTGAAGCCACGCCGCTGGTGCGCTACCGCTCGCGCGACCATGCGCTGGTCACGGGCGCTGGCGCCTGCGCCTGCGGCCGCACCAGCCCGCGCATGCGCTGCATCGGCCGCACCGACGACATGCTGATCTACAAAGCGATGAACGTCTTCCCGACCGCCATCCGCGACCTGATCACGCAGGCCTTCGCCGGCCAGGTCGATCCGGCCTTGCGCATCTGGAAGGAGCACAAGGACCAGGTGCGCTTCGACGAGGCGATTCCGCTCGACATCGAGGCCACGGCAGTGGTGCCCGCCGCAGCCTACGCGCAACTCTCGCGCGACATCGAAGCGCTGGTGCGCGCGCAGTTGCAGGTGCGCATCGCGCCGACCGTCGTTGCGCCCGGCACGCTGCCGCGCAGCGCCTACAAGAACTCGCTGCTCGCCGTGCGCGACAGCGCTTGACCAGGAGACCCTCATGAACGTGATGAAGATGTTCGATCTGACCGGCATGGTCGGGTTTATCACCGGGGCCGGCACTGGTGTGGGCTGTCTGTTCGCCGCGGCCTGGGCCGAGGCCGGCGCCGATGTCGTTTGCGGCGACATCGACATGGAGAACAACGAGCGCTCCGCAGAGCGCGTGCGCCAGATCGGCAAGATAGCGCTCGTCGTCAAGTGCGACGTGACGCGCGAGGCCGAGGTCGCGGCCTTGTTCCAGGCCGCGGACAAAGCCTTCGGCGGTGTCGATATCGCCTTTGCCAACGCCGGCATCGCCGACCCGGCGCCGCAGCCGCTGCACGACTACCCGAGCGACAACTGGCACGCTGTGCTGGCGGTCAACCTCACGGGAGTGTTCTACACCGACCGCGAGGCGCTGAAGATCATGTCGCGGCAACGGCGCGGCAAGCTGATCAATGTGGCGTCGATGTGGGGCCTGGCCGGCGCGTCGAGCGTGTTGCCGCTGCCGGCTTACAACGCCACCAAGGGCGCCGTGGTCAACCTGACCCGCGAGCTGGCGCTCGAGTACGCGGCGCAGAACATCCAGGTCAACGCCCTGTGCCCCGGCTTCTTCCACACGCGGATAGCAGGCGGCGCCTACGACAACCCGGACTTCGTGGCCACGATCAGCGCCTTCACGCCGATGGGACGCCTGGCCGAGGCCAGCGAGATCAAGGGCACGGCGCTGTATCTCGCGTCCGCCGCATCGAGCTACACCACCGGGCTGATGCTGGTCACCGATGGCGGCTGCATGGCGAAGTGACCGACCCTGCGGCCGTCATGGCCGGGCAAACCCTGGCCGTCAAGGGCGCGATGGTGCGCCAGCAAGGCGCAGATTGCCCTTGGCCGAGCGTTATCCCCATCTGGCCGATGCCGCCTCGCATGCGAAGAATCAGGCCATGTCGCACTTGATCACCCCCGCCGAGCTGCCGAAGTGGGTGCCCGGCCAAAAGCTCGGCTCCAGCGAAGGCCTGGGGTGGCAGGGCATCTCGCTCACGTCGTACCGCTACGAGCCGTCCGACGTGGTGGTGCCGCCGTTGTCCGAGTTCGTGGTGGTCGCCTACCGGCGCGGCCACACCGACATCCAGCGCCGCTTCGAAGGCCGTTGGACGCGCACCCAATGCGAAGCCGGCGACGTGTCGCTGCTGACGCGCTGCCAGGGCTCGCACTGGAACTGGACCGAGCGCATCGACGTCTCACATGCCTATCTGTCCGAAGATTTCGTTGCGCGCATCGCCGCCGAGGTGCTGGAGCGGCCGATCGCCGAGCTGCGGCTGCACGATCTGCTCAAGGTGCGCGACCCGTTCGTCACCGCGATCGTCGATGACATCGCGCGCGAGGCCCACGAGCGTGCGCTCGGCGGCGGGCTGTACGTGCAGGCCCTGGCCACGCAGTTGGTGGTGCACCTGCTGCGCCGCTACGCGTCGGTGGCCTACCGCGAGAGCACGGCGCCGGGCGGGCTGTCGCCGGGGCAGTGCCGGCTGCTCACCGAGTACATCGACTCGCGGCTGCACGAAGCCTTGAACCTCGACGATCTGGCCGGCGTGGCGGGGCTGGGCACGTGGACTTTCGGCCGCCGTTTTCGCGAGTCGTTCGGCACCTCGCCGCATGCTTACGTCGTCAACCAGCGTGTGGCCCGCGCCGAGCGCCTGCTGGCGCAGGGCTCGCAGGCCTTGAAGGCCGTCGCCTCGGCCTGCGGCTTTGCCGACCAGGCCCACATGACGCGCGTGCTGCACGGCCGCCTGGGCAAGACACCGTCGGCGGTGCGCCGCGGCACGCTGAACTGACGCACCGATTCGTTCAACGAATCGCCAGCTTCGTTCAAGACCGCCCCTCGGACAGTGCCTAGTCTTGCCGCCAGCGCGCAGGCCTGCCGGCTTGCCGTTGCGTATGAGGAGACCCGGCCATGAACGTCAAGACGACCCCCGAGCCGATGCTCGATGCCGTGATCATCGGCGCCGGCTTTTCCGGCATGTACATGCTGAAGTCGCTGCGCGACAAGCTCGGCTTGAAGGCCAAGGTCTTCGAGCGCGGCCACGGCGTCGGCGGCACCTGGTACTGGAACCGCTACCCCGGCGCACGCTGCGACTCCGACTGCTACATCTACTGCTACACCCACGACAAGCAGTTGCTGCAGGACTGGAACTGGACCGAGCGCTACCCCGAGCAACCGGAGATCCTGCGCTACCTCGAACACTGCGCCGAGCGCTTCGACGTCAAGCGCGACATCGAGTTCGGCAAGAGCGTCACCTCCACCGTCTACGACGAAGGCACGCGCTTGTGGACGGTGCGTACCGAGCAGGGCGACGTGGTCACCGCGCGCTACGTCATCGCCGCGGTGGGCAGCCTGTCCACCACCAACATCCCACCGTTCAAGGGCCTCGACCAATTCAAGGGCAAGGCGTATCACACCAGCCAGTGGCCGCACGACGGCGTCGACTTCACCGGCAAGCGCGTCGGCGTCATCGGCACCGGCGCCACCGCGGTGCAGGCAATTCCGGAAATCGCCCAGCAGGCCAAGCACCTCACCGTGTTCCAGCGCACGCCGAACTTCTGCGTGCCGGCGCGCAACGGCAAGGTCGATCCCGCAGTCGCCAAGGCGCGCAAGGCCAACTACGAGCAGGTGGTGGACACCATCCGCAACTCGTTCTTCGGCTTCGAGCTCGCCTTCATCATGAAGTCGGTGCTCGAAACGACGCCCGCTGAGCGCGAGGCCGAGTTCGACCGCATGTGGGACCAGGGCGGCTTCGCGTTCTGGCTGGCCAACTACCAGGACATGTTCTTCAACAAGGAGGCCAACGACCTCATCGCCGATTACCTGAAGCGAAAGATCCGCACCACGGTGCACGACCCGGTGGTGGCCGAGAAGCTGATCCCCAAGACCTACGCCTACGGCACCAAGCGCCAGCCGCTGGACACCAATTACTACGAGACCTTCAACAAGGCCAACGTCGTGCTGGTCGATGCCGCGGCCGACGGGCCGATCGAAGAGATCACCGACAAGGGCATCCGCGCCGCGGGCCGGCTGCACGAACTCGACATCATCGTCATCGCCACCGGCTTCGACGCCATGACCGGGCCGCTGAAAAAACTCGGCATCGAGGGCCGCGGCGGCAAGTCGCTGGCCGACGACTGGGCCGATGGCCCGCAGTCGTACCTCGGCCTGTCGGTGGCGGGTTTCCCTAACCTGTTCACGATCACCGGGCCGCAAAGCCCGTCGGTGCTGTCGAACATGCCGGTGTCGATCGAACAGCATGTCGAGTGGGTCACCGACTGCATCGAGCACATGCAGAAGAACGGCCTGCACACGATCGAAGCCACGCCCGAGGCGCAGCAGGCCTGGGTCGCGCATGTGAACGAGATCGTCAACATGACGCTGATGGTGCAGGCCGACTCCTGGTACATGGGCGCGAACATTCCCGGCAAGCCGCGGCGCTTCATGCCTTACCTCGGCCCCGAAGGCCTCGGCGGCTACCGGCGCAAGTGCACCGAGGTCGCGTCCAAGGGCTACGAGGGCTTCGCGCTTTCGACTTGAACAAGGAGACAAGACGATGATCACCAACACCTACTACGGCCAGGAGGGCCACGGCCCCTACGAGCTGATCGACATCGGCGACCTCGATCTGGAAGAAGGCGGCACGCTGCGCGGCTGCAAGCTCGCGGTGGCCACGCACGGTCAGCTCAATGCGGCCAAGGACAACGCGATCCTGGTGCCGACTTGGTACTCCGGCACCAGCAAGATCATGGAGCAGGTTTATATCGGGCCGGGCCGTGCACTCGACCCGAGCAAGTACTTCATCGTCGTCGTCAACCAGATCGGCAACGGCCTGTCTTCCTCGCCGCACAACACGGCCGGCGATCAGGGCGGCGCGCAATTCCCGAAGGTGCGGATCGGCGACGACGTGCGCGCGCAGCACAAGCTGCTGACCGAGCGCTTCGGCATCAAGACGCTGGCGCTGGTCGTCGGCGGCTCGATGGGCGCGCAGCAGACCTACGAGTGGGCGGTGCGCTTTCCGGACATGGTGCAGCGCGCGGCGCCGATCGCCGGCACGGCGAAGAACACCGAGCACGACTTTCAGTTCACCGAGACGCTGGTCGAGGCGATCACCACCGACCCGGGTTTTGCAGGCGGCCACTACGCATCGTCGGCCGATGTCGCGGCGGGCTTGAAGCGCCACGCCAAGTTGTGGACGGTGATGGGCTGGAGCACCGAGTTCTTCCGCGCCGGCCGCCACAAGGCACTCGGCTTCGAGTCGGTGCAGGCGATGGTCGACAACTTCATGACCGGCTACTTCGCGCCGATGGACCCGAACGATCTGCTGGCGATGGCCTGGAAGTGGCAGCGCGGCGATGTCAGCCGCCACACCGGCGGCGATCTTGCCAAGGCGCTCGGCCGCATCAAGGCCAAGACCTTCGTCATGCCGATCAGCCACGACATGTTCTTCCCGCCAGCCGACTGCCAGGCCGAGCAGCAACTGATCCCCGGCAGTGAGTTCCGGCCGCTGGCCAGCATCGACGGCCACCTGGCGCTGTTCGGCGTCGATCCGCAAGCCCTTGCGCAGATCGACACGCACCTGTCGGCGCTGCTGGCGACGAAGGTCTGACGATGGACCGCCTGCACGGCAAGGTGGTTGTCATCACCGGCGGCGCCGGCGGCATCGGTGTGGCCTGCGCGCGGCTGTTCGTCGCCGAAGCGGCGAAGGTGGTGCTGGTCGATGTCGATGAGCCTGCTCTGCGCGCCGCGGTCACCGAACTCGGCAGCGATGCCGCGAGCCACGTCGTTGCCGATGTCAGCGACGAGGCCCAGGTCCGCGGCTATCTCGATGCCGCGGTGCAGCGCCACGGACGGATCGATGCGCTGCTCAGCAACGCCGGCACCGAGGGCAAGGTCTGCCCGATCGTCGATTACCCGATGGATGTGTTCGATCGCGTCATCGCCGTCAACGTGCGCGGCGTCTATCTGAGCCTGAAGCATGCGCTGCCGCTGATGATGAAGCAGGGCAGCGGCAGCATCGTCATCACCTCGTCGATCGCGGGGCTCAAAGGCTTTGCCGGCTTGTCGGCCTACGTGACGAGCAAGCATGCCGTCGTCGGCATGATGCGCTGCGCGGTGCTCGAAAGCGCCGCGTCGGGCGTGCGTGTGAACACCATCCACCCGTCGCCGATCGAGACGCGGATGATGCGCGCCGTCGAAGAAGGCGCAGCCCCCGGCGCCGCCGCCGCAGCGCGGCAGCAATTCGAGTCGTGGATTCCGGCAGGCCGCTACGGCACGCCCGACGAAGTGGCGCGCACGGCGCTGTTCCTGGCCAGCGACGACAGCCGATTCTGCACGGGAGGGCGCTACTCGGTGGACGGCGGCATGTCCAGCGGCTGAGGTTTCCCCTTAAGCGGATTGCTCAGTGGCTTAGGAATCGCCACCGATGCCGGCGCGGCAGGCGATTCCTACAGTGCATGGCCTCATAGAAGTTCTGGAGGACGACTCGGGTGGTGAATGAATTCGAATGACCTGCGGCACCGCCTCGCACGCTTCACGCTGACGCAGCGCTGGCCGATTCTGGCCGTGCTGGCATTGATCACGGCCTTCTTCGCCGTCGGTCTGATGAAGGTCGAGGTGCGCACGATCTTCTCGGACCTGTTCCCGAAGGACCACCCCTTCGTCAAGGTCTACAAGGACCATCCGAATTTCGGCAACCCGCTGACGATCACGCTGATGGTCAAGCGCACCGACGGCAAGAGCATCTACGAGGCCGACACGCTGAACAAGGTCTGGCGCCTGTCG
The DNA here is from genome assembly GCA_031375525.1 of Burkholderiales bacterium. GTDB lineage: Bacteria > Pseudomonadota > Gammaproteobacteria > Burkholderiales > Burkholderiaceae_C > CADEEN01. Next base: position 3,998 of record JANMHY010000539.1, on the reverse strand, counting down.
CGCGACATCGACCTCGCACCCGGCGTCGATCACGACCAAATCCTGTCGATCGCGACGCCGAAGGCGCGCTACACGGTGGTCACGCCCGACGGCATCTTCTCCAATCCGATCATGGACGACGAGCCGCCGAAGACCGCCGCCGACCTGGCCGAGATCCGCCGCCGCATCGGCGAGTCGCCGGGTGTGGCGACCTTTCTCGTCGGCCGCGACGCCACGGCGACGCTGATCAACGCCACCTTCATCGAGAGCAAGCTCGACTACGGCACCGTCTTCAGGTTCGTGCAGGAGATCGTGGCCAAGGAGAAGGATGCGCAGCACGAGATCCACGTCGCCGGCTTCCCGATCATGACCGGCTGGATCTACGCCTTCGGCGGCAACACGGCGAAGATTTTCGCGCTGACGCTGGCGCTGATGTTCGCGATGCTGGCCTTCCACATGCGCAACGTCTCGGGAATCGTCGGCCCGCTGGTCGTCAGCGTGGTCTCGGGCATCTGGGGCTTCGGTCTCGTCGGCTGGCTCGGCCTGCCGGTCGAGCCGCTGCTGATGATCGTGCCGCTGATGCTGGTGGCGCGCTGCTTCAGTCACTGCGTGCAGGCCACCGAGCGCTACTACGAGTTGCTGCACGAGGGCCACGAGCAGAAGCAGGCGGCCGAGTTGTCGCTGGTGTCGCTGATGGCGCCGGGCACGCTCGGCATCTTTACCGATGTCTGCGGCCTGCTGCTGGTCGCGCTGGCGCCGATTCCGGCGATGGAGCGCTTTGCGTTGTTCACGGGGCTGTGGGCGATGAACCTGGTGCCGTGCAGCGTCTTCCTGACACCGATCCTGCTCAGCCTGTTGCCGCGGCCGAAGAACCTGGAACATGTGCTCGGTGTGAAGGGCCACAGCGGCCCGCTGCAGCGCGGCATGCAGGCCACGCTCGACGGTTTTGCGAACATGGTGCAGGGCGCAGCGGCCAAGCGCACGGCCGTCGCCTTCGTGCTGCTCGCCGCCGTGTCGGTGTTCTTCATGCTGCGCATCCCGGTCGGCAACCCGGTCGAGGGCACGAACCTGCTGCGCCACAACTCCGAATTCAATTCGGCGGTGCGGCAGATCAACCAGAACTTCCCCGGCTCGATGACGATGGAAGTGGTGTTCGAGGGCAAGGAGGGCGCGCGCATCGTGCGCCAGTCCGACACGCTGACCGCCATGCGCGACTTGCAGCACTGCCTCGAAGCCAGCCCGCACCCACCGTCAGCCACGCTGTCGTTCGCCGACATGGCGCCCGAGGCGAATCGCGTCTTCAACGGCGGCAACCCGAAGTGGGCGCCGCTCGATGGCGACGATGCCGCAGCGGCCGCTGCGGTGACGGGCCTGATGGCCGGCACCAACGCCAAAGCCTTCGGCCACGTCGCCGACTTCGAACTGCGCAACGCCACGGTCTCGCTCTGGTACCCGAACAACAAGCAGGCCACGGTGGACAACGCGCTGGGCGAAGCACGCAAGTGCGTCACGCAGGTCGGCGAGGACCACAAGACGTTCCGCATCCGCCTGGCGTCGGGTGCGATCGCGCTGCAGCAGACGATCAACGACACGGTGGTCTTCTACGAGGGTCGCATCGTGCTGGCGTTGAACGTCGTCATCCTCATCGGCTGCTCGCTGGCCTACCGGTCGCTGGTCGCAGGATTGCTGCTGCTGATCCCGGTGAACCTGGCCAACGCGATGCTGACCGCCGCGATGTCGATCGCCGGCCTCGGCCTCGACGTCAACTCGCTGCCGATCCTGGCGATCGGCATCGGGGTCGGCATCGACTACGGCATCTACCTGCTGACGCGCATCTGCGAGGAGTACCAGGGCGCGGCGAAGAAAGACCTCGGCCTGGCGATCCGCATCTCGCTCAAGACCTGCGGCAAGGCGATCTTCTTCACCGCGGCGCTGATGACGATCGGCCTGTTCCCCTGGTACTTCCTGTCGGACCTCAAGTTCATGTCCGACATGGGGCTGCTGCTGGTGGTGGTGATGTTCATCAACATGGTGCTGGCGCTGATCCTGCTGCCGCTGCTGATCTATCTCATCAAACCCAAATTCCTCGACAGCGACATGTCGGCGCTGTCGGAGTCCTCCGGGGTCGCTCCCCGGAGTGGTTCTCAACCCGTCATGACCTAGCAGGAGACAAGCATGCACATCCGCAAGTACGACCACGACTACAGCCGCCGCTTTTTCATGGAGCAAACCGCCAAGGGCATCGCCACGGCCGGCGTGCTCGGGCCCTTGTGGCCGCTCGTCGCCAACGGCGCCGACATCGGCAAGGCCTACCCCGATGAGCTGATGTCGATCGACGCCTGGTCGAAGGGCAAGATCAAGACGGGCGACATGATCACGGCCGACAACGTGGACATCGTCAAGGAGCTGATCGACCCGGTCTGCTACATGGAAATCAAGACCATGGGCCGCAAGATCAGGATCGTGCCGACGACGCGCGACACCACACGGCTGTTCCCGGCCGAGTACCTCGAAGCGACGCTGCGCAACAATGGCAAAGCCAAGCTCGATGCCGACAGCAACGTCGTCACGCAGGACGGCAAGCCGTGGATCGGCGGCAACCCGTTCCCCGAAGCCAAGACGGGCCTCGAAGCGGCGGCCAACCTGACGCTGTGCTGGGGCCGCCACGACAACTCGCTCTACGCCATCCGCGACTGGGAGATCGGTCCCGACGGCAACCTCAGCTACCAGTACGACTTTGCGTGGATCGAGGAGAACACGCAGGCCCGCGGCGACGGCAAGACCCTCCCCGGCGGTGAAGACAAGCTGCGCTGGCAGTCGGTGATCTTCACCTCGCCGAGCGACGTCAAGGGCACGGGATTCTTGAGCACCTGGTACTACGACCAGCGCAAGTTCCCCGACCTCGTCGGCTACCTGCCGGCCTTCAAGCGCGTGCGCAAGTTCCCCACCAACCAGCGCTTCGAGCCGCTGGTGCCGGGCAGCAACCTCTACCTGTCGGATGCGTGGGCGGCGGGCGACCCGATGCTGACCTGGGGCAACTACAAGATCGTCGGCCGCGGCCCGTTCCTCGGTGCGGTGTCGCAGACCTGGTACGGCGACCACGCCAACTGGGAGCGGCCGGTGCACGGCGGGCCGAAGGGCCAGTCGTTCTTCGAGACCAACATGGAGCTGTGCCCGGACGTGCTGATCTTCGACGCCGAGCCCACCGGCTACCCGCGCGCACCGGTCGGCAAGAAGCGCGTCTGGATGGACGTGCGCAACATGATGTACGTGGCCTACATCACGTATGACCGGCGCGGTGAGATCTTCAAGTCCTTCGAGCCGCAGTACAGCCTGTACGAGAAGGGCGCCACGAAGTGGATGGACGGCAAGAACACCGCTTGGTCGTGGACCGGCGTCACCTCGCACAACATCCAGGACGGCCGCATCACCCGCTTCCTGCAGACCAAGAGCATCGCCGGCGGCATCACGCAGGGCTACAACACCAGCGGGCTGTACGAGAAGTACCTGACCGAGCAGGCGCTGCAGCGCATCGGCACCTGAGCATGCAGTGGCGCCTCTTGCGTTGGCGCCGCGGCGCCGCAGCGCTGTGCCTGGTTGGCGCGGTGTCTGCCGCGCCGGCCGACGGCGTGGCGGAAGTTCTCAAGCCGTTGCACCGCGGCACGCCGCATGACGCGCTGTTCGACATCGCCTTCGACGGTGCGCGCGGCATTGCCGTCGGCGCCTTCGGCGTCGTCCTCGACAGCGCCGACGGCGGCGCGACGTGGCAGCGCCAGCCATCGTTGCCAACCACCAACCTCGCGCTGATGTCGGTGGCGACGCGCGGTGGCAAGTGTCTGGCGGTCGGCCAGTCTGGCCTGGTCTTCACGGCGGATGATTGCAAGACCTGGAAGAAGGTCGCTGCGGTGACGCCGTCGCGCCTGCTCGCGGTCGATGTCAATGCGCAAGGCGTGGCCTACGCCGTCGGCGGCTTCGGCACCGTCTTGCGCTCGGCCGATGGCGGCCAGAACTGGGCCGTG
>JANMHY010000522.1:0-2786 GCA_031375525.1 Burkholderiales bacterium | reverse complement strand
ATGGACGCTGAGTCGATAGCCGCGGCGATCACACCGGCCACGAAACTCGTCTGGCTCGAAGCGCCTGGCTCGGTGACGCTGGAGTTTCCCGATCTGCGCGCGCTGATTCGCGTCGTCCGCGAGCGGGCGCCGCAAGCAGTGATCGCGCTCGACAACACCTGGGGTGCGGGCATTGCGTTTGACGCGTTCGCGCTCGGCATCGACGTGACGGTCCATGCATTGACCAAATACCCTTCCGGCGGCGGCGACGTGCTGATGGGCGCCGTGACCTGCCGGGGAGGTGACGACGGCGACGCGCTGTACCGCACGCTGGCGCTGTCGCGCAGCCGCGTTGGCCACGGCGTCGGCATCAACGATGTCGAGCTCGTGCTGCGCGCGCTGCCGTCGATGGCGCTGCGTTATGCGGCGCAGGATGCCGCGGGCAGGGCGTTCGCCGCGTGGTGCCAGACGCGCAAAGAATTCGTGCGCGTGCTGCATCCGGCGCTGGCAGATTCACCGGGCCACGAGCATTGGGCCTCTCATTGCAGCGCGGCGGCAGGACTGGTGACGGTGGAAGTCGATCCTCAATTCGGCACCGCGCACACCGATGCCTTCGTCGATGCGCTGAAGCTGTTTCGCATCGGCTACAGCTGGGCCGGCCCGATCAGCCTCGTCGTGCCTTACGACCCGAAGACGATTCGTGACAGCAACTCGCCATACCGCGGCACGCTGATCCGGTTCTGCATCGGCCTCGAAGCGGTCGAAGACCTGATCGCCGACGCAACCCAAGCCTTAAGCGTTCTTGCCGCCTGAGACCTTGTGCCGCATCAAGCGGCCCTTCTCGCGCTCCCAATCCTTCTGCTTCTCGGTGTCGCGCTTGTCGTGTTGCGCCTTGCCCTTGGCCAGCGCGATCTGCGCCTTGACATGGCCGCCTTTGAAATGCAGATCGAGCGGCACCAGCGTAAAGCCGCGCTGCTCGACTTTGCCGATCAGACGGCGGATCTCTTCCTTGTGCATCAGCAGCTTCTTCGTGCGGTCGGGCTCGGGAAGCACATGCGTCGACGCCGAGCGCAGCGGGTTGATGCGGCAGCCGATCAGGTGCAGCTCGCCGTCGCGGATCAGCACGTAGCCATCGGTGAGCTGCACCTGGCCGGCGCGGATGGCCTTGATCTCCCAGCCCGAGAGCACGACACCGGCTTCGTAGGTTTCTTCGATGTGGTACTCGTGACGCGCGCGGCGGTTTTCGGCAATCGACATAATTCCAGTCAGTATATGAAGCACGTCAAGCGCTCGGTCCTGCTGTGGTACTCGCCGCGCGAGATGTACGCGCTCGTGACCGCGGTCGAGGACTACCCGGCGTTCTTGCCGTGGTGCGCGCAGGCCGAAGTGGTGACGCGCCACGACGACGGCATGACGGCGCGCCTGACGCTCGCCAAAGGCGGCCTGCACCATGCCTTCACGACCCGCAATCGCCACCGCGATGGGCAAGAAGTGCGTGTCGAGTTGATCGACGGCCCGTTTTCCGAACTCGAAGGCACCTGGCAGTTCTTGCCGGTGGCACGCGGCGGCGATGCGCGCAATGCCGATGCATCGGCATGCCGCATCGAGTTCGATCTGCGCTATGCGTTTGCCAACGTGGCGTTGGAGGCGCTCATCAGCCCGGTGTTCGACCGCATTGCCAACACCCTGGTCGATTCCTTCGTGCAGCGCGCAGAGCAGGTGCATGGTCCACGTTGAGATCGCGTACAGCGCGGCGGCGCGGCAGGTCGATGGCGTTGCGCTGCTGTTGCCCCCGGCCAGTACCGTGCGCGACGCGCTCATCGCCAGCGGCTTGCTCGAACGGCACAGCCTGAGCATCGACGCCGTGCGCTGCGGTGTCTGGGGCCGGCGCTGCGATCTGGCGAAAGTGTTGCGCGACGGCGACCGCGTGGAGATTTACCGCGGCCTGACTGTCGATCCGAAGGAAGCACGCCGGCTGCGCTACAAAGGCCAGTCCAAAAAGAAACGCCCGGCGGAGCCGGGCGTTTAGCGAACAGCGAGCCCGAAGAATTACTTCTTCGGCTCTTCCTTCTTCATGTCGTCTTTCTTCATCTCGGGCTTGGCGGCCGGCTTGGCCTCGTCCTTCTTCATGGCCGGAGCGGAAGCAGCGCCGGAAGCGGCGGCAGCCGCCGGCTTGGCTTCTTCCTTCTTCATTTCCTTCGCGGCGTGCGAAGCGGCGAAGCCGGAGGTGGCGAAAGCAGCAGCGATCAGGGCAGCCAGGAGCTTGTTCATATCAATACCTTTCGAAAGTTTGAAGATGCCTGCCTCCCAACGAGAGGAGCGTGCAGGGCAGGCCGCCAACGCGGGCTGTTTGGCCGCGGTTGACAGGGCCTAGAATTTCCGGCTCCAGACCTTTCGCCCAAAACCCACAGGCTCACCATGTACCAGCACATCAAGGTTCCGCAAGGCGGTCAGAAGATCACGGTCAACAAGGATTACTCGCTCAACGTCCCGGACCAGCCGATCATTCCGTACATCGAAGGCGACGGCACCGGTCTGGATATCACGCCGGTGATGTTGAAGGTGGTGGATGCCGCCGTTGCCAAGGCCTACGCTGGCAAGAAGAAGATCCACTGGATGGAGGTCTATGCCGGCGAGAAATCGACCAAGATCTATGGCCCGGATGTCTGGATGCCCGAAGAAACGCTGGCCGCGGTTCGGGAGTACGTGGTTTCGATCAAGGGCCCGCTGACAACGCCGGTGGGCGGCGGCATCCGCTCGCTCAACGTCGCGCTGCGCCAGGAACTCGACCTTTACGTTTGCTTGCG
>JANMHY010000519.1:0-6597 GCA_031375525.1 Burkholderiales bacterium | reverse complement strand
GCCCGCGCCATCCACGCCGACGGGCCGCGGCCTGCCGCCACCAACAGCAGCCCATAGACGACGAGGTTCCACAGCAGCAGCGCCAGCACCGGCGGCGCCAGCAGGTTGATGCGGTGTGAGGCCCCGAGCACGTCGCCGACGATGTACGCCGCCACCGCCACGGCCAACGACAGCAACAGCCAGCGCCACAACCGCGGACCGCTGCCGCTTTGCAGCGGCGCGCGCCAGGCCGCATCGCGCGCGGCCAGCCGCTGCTGCGCCAGTTGTGCGCGCTTGACGAGGAAGGCTCCGGCCTTGGCGCGGTCGCCACCCTCGCCGACCGCGCGCCGGGCCTCGGCGCTCGCCCACGCCGCATCGTCATCTCGCCACGGCACACCGTCGCCAGCACCCTGCTCGACGGCACGCAGCCAGCACACGCTGGCCAGTTCGGCGTCGGTCATGTCTTAATTTCAGTCGCCTTGTGCATGAGGGGGATTCTGCGCGACTGGCACACTCGCGGCCCCAACCCCAAAACCCCAGCCAACAGGAGCGCTCCATGGCCATCGACACTGCTCTGTACACCGCACAAGCCACCTCCACCGGCGGCCGCACCGGCACCACCAAATCGTCCGACGGGCGCGTCAGCCTGAACCTGTCCACACCGAAGGAGCTCGGCGGCGACAGCGGGCCCGGCACCAACCCCGAGCAGCTCTTTGCCGCCGGCTATTCAGCCTGCTTCATCGGTGCGATGAAGGCCGTCGCGGCCAAGCAGAAGATCACGCTGCCGGCCGAAGTCAGCAACACTGCCGAGGTCGCCATCGGGCCGATGACCGGCAAGGCCGGCGCCTTCGGCGTTACGGTGTCGATGAAAGTCTCGGTGCCCGGCATGGAGCGCGCTGCGGCGGAGAAGCTGGTCGCCGATGCGCACGAGGTCTGCCCGTATTCGAACGCCACCCGCGGCAACCTCGACGTCAAGATCAGCGTGGTCTGAGAAGGGCCTATTGCTCGCGCCCGCCGCGGCGCATCACCTGCGTGATCGGCTCCAGCAGGTACTGCAGCGCGGTGCGCTCTTCGCCCTTGAAATAGACCTCGGCCGGCATGCCGGCCTGCAGCTTCAGCGCACCGGCGTCGGCCAGTGATGCCGCATCGGCCTCGACCGTGGCGACGTAATACGCCGTGCCGTTCTGGCGATCGACGTTGCGGTCGGGCGCGACGTAGATCACGGTGCCGGCGACGAGTTGGGTGCTGCGCGCCTTGAACGCGGTGAAGCGGATCTCGGCGCGCTGGCCCTGCTGCACGCGCGCCACGTCCTCGGTGCGGATGCGCGCCTCGACCGTCAGGCGCGCGTCGGTGGGGACGATGTCGGCGATCGGCTCGCGCGGGCTCACCACCGCGCCCGGCGAGGTGAAGCGCAGGTTCATGACCTCGCCGGCCGCGGGGGCTGCGATCACCTGGCGCTGCGACGCATCGCTGGTCTTGCGCTGCTCCTGCTGGATCTCCGACAGGCGCGAACTCGTCACCTTCAACTGGTCGCTGGCCTGCTGGCGGTATTCGCTTTCGAGCGCCTTGATGCGCAGGTCGGTGTCGATCAGGCGCTGGCCGGCGCGCGCCAGCTCGCCGCGGCGCTCGGCCAGCTTGACGCCGTAGTCGGCCACGCTGGCCTCGAGCTGCGAGATGCGCGTGGCCGAGATGTAGCCGTCCTTGAGCAGCCCGCGGTTGTTTTCCAGCTCGGCTGTCTGGTGGCGCAGCGATTCGGTGGCCTGCGCGATCTGCGTCGTCAGCGCTTCGCGTTCCTGCGCCAGTTTTTCCTGCTGTGCGCGCAGCAGCGCGGTCTGGCCGTGTAGCGCGTTGCGGCGTGCCGTGAACAGCGCCTGTTCCTTGGTCAGCTGTTCGGCCACGCGCGCATCGTCGCGCGCCGTGGCTGCCACATCGTCGGGCCAGTGCAGCGCCGACGCAGACGCCTGCTCGGCCTCGAGCCGTGCCACGCTGGCGCGTTCGGCCGCGACGCGGTAGGTCAGGCGATTCATGTCGGCATCGACCGAGACATCGCCCAGCACTAGCAGCGGCTGGCCGGCGCGCACGCGCTGGCCGTCGCGCACCAGGACCTCGCGCACCGTGCCGCCTTCGGCATGCTGCACCGGGCGGCGGTCGAGATCGACCTTGACGAAGGCCGGCGCAACCACGGCCGACGCCAGCGGCGCGAGCGCGAGCCACGCTGCGAGCGGCAGCACGCCCAGCGCCAGCACCCAGCCGGCAGAGCGGGCCAGGCGCGCCGCTTCGGCCTGCTGCGCGCGCAACGGCTGGCCGGCGTCGTCGGCCGGCGCGGGGGTGGCGATGAGCACGGCCTCGGTGGCGGCGTTCATGGCGCAATCCCCCGGCCACCGTAAGCGCCCTTGCGCTGGATGGTGTCGAGCATATCGACCACGCGTTCGCGTTGACTGGCCACCGCTACGGCGACCGGTGGCACCGCGACCGGCGCGGCGTCGGCGGCCGGCGCCACCGCGCCGCTGCGCGCGGGCTGCTGCTGCATCGCCTTCATCACCTCGGCCGCCGCGCCGTAGTGCTGCGTGCGTCCGCCGTCGAGCACCAGCATCTTGTCCACGTGCTGGATCAGCGTGTTGCGGTGCGTCACCACCACCACGGTGACCTGGCCGCGCAGGTCGCGCAGCGTGGCCGCGAGCGCGTTCTCGCCGGCACCGTCGAGGTTGGAGTTGGGTTCGTCCAGGATCAGCAGCTTGGGATCGCCGTACAAGGCGCGCGCCAACGCGATGCGCTGGCGCTGGCCGGGCGACAAGACGGCGCCGGCGGGATCGATCGGCGTGTCGTAGCCCTGCGGCAGCGCCAGGATCAACTCGTGCACATGCGCGCGCTGCGCGGCGCGCACGACGCCCGCCGAATCGACGCCGCCCAGGCGCGCGATGTTCTCCGCCACCGTGCCGGGAAACAGCTCCACGTCCTGCGGCACGTAGCCGATGTGCGGGCCGATCTGCTCGCGCGGCCATTGCGACAGATCCGCACCATCCAGGCGCACGCTGCCGGCGCTGGGCGCCCACACGCCCGTCAGCAGGCGGATCAGCGTGCTCTTGCCAGCGGCGCTCGGGCCGATCACGGCCAGCGCTTCGCCGGGCGCCAGCGCCAGCGACACACCGCCCAGGATCAGACGCTCGCCCTGAGGCGCACGAAACATCAGGTTCTGCGCCGTCAGCGCACCGTTCGGCACCGGCAGCGCCATGCGCTCGGCCTGCGCACCTGCCGCGGCCAGCAAGGCCTGCAGGCGGCCGAGCGCAGAGCGGCCGTCGGCGAGCACGCGCCAGCTCGACACCATCAGCTCCACCGGCGCCAGTGCGCGCCCGAGCAGCGTCGTGGTGGCGATCATCACGCCGCTGCTGGCCTCGCCGCGGATGACGAGCCAGGCGCCGAGCGCCAGCATGCCCACCTGCACCCCTTGGCGCAGCGTGCGCGTGCTCGCAGCCATCAGCACCGTCTTGCGCGCGGTCGGCAATTGCAGCGCCACGGCCTCGGCATTCTTTTGCCGCCAGCGCGCCAGCAGCGCATCGGTCATGCCCAGCGCCTGCGCCACCTCGGCGTTGGCCAGCGACGACTCGAGCCAGCGCTGCGCGCCGCCGGCTGCGCGCGTCAGCGACTCGATGTCGCGCCGCGTCCAGCGGTCGGTCCACAGCGCCAGGCCGAGCATCAGCAGCGCCGACACGGCCGCAGCGATGCCCAGCGCCGGGTGCGCCAGCCAGATCACGGCCACATAGATCACGATCCACGGCGCGTCGAACATCGCCAGCAGGCCCTGGGACGAGAACAGCGCGCGCAACGTCGCCACGTCGCGCAGGCCTTCACCCTTGACGCCGCTGCGCCGCGCACCCTCGGCCACTGTCAGCCGCGCCACCAACGGCGACAGCGATTCCGCCACCAGGTTGCCGGCCACGCCCTGCAAGCGCGCACGCAGGTGGTCGAGCGCGAGCAGCAGCAACAGCGCCGCGCCGACGCCGAGCAGCAGCATCAGCAGCGTGTCGCCGCTCTGGCTGGCGAGCACGCGGTCGAAGACCTGCAGCATGAAGATCGCCGGCACCAGCAGCAGCAGGTTGACGAAGAAGGACAGGCCGGCGACGTGCAGCAGCGGGCGGCGGAGGAGTTGGGTGAGAGGACTCATGGCGATTGATGCTCAGGCTAGCGGGCGACGCCACGCCCGCCCCGGCACGAATTCACGACCCGGCATCGGCACCGGCGAGCCCCCCCTGAAGCACAGGGGGCCCGCCGTGGCGAAGACGCGATCAGGGGCCGACCTTGATGTCGTTGAAGTCGAAGCTGCCGGCGTCGGTAATCGTGATCGTCGCCAACAGCGTGCGGTTGGCGCTGCCGCCGCCGTCGCTGTCGTAGTACAGGTTGCCCGTCGCGCTGTCGTAGATCACGTGCACACCCGCAGCCACCGTGTCGCCGGCGCCGCCGCCGTTGCTGGCGGCGAACTCTCCCGATCCGAGCGTGGCGCCGCTGGCCGTGGTCAGCGCGGTGAAGGTGGCCAGCGACAGCTCGATCAGGTCGGTGGCCGAGGCTTGGAAGTCGGTGATCGTGTCCACCGCGTTCGGGGCGGTGTCGAAGACGAACGTGTCGGCACCCGTGCCGCCCGTCAACGCATCGGCCCCGGTGCCACCGGCAATACGGTCGGCGCCTGCACCGCCGCTGATCGTGTCGTTGCCGCCGCCGCCGCGCAGCACGTCGGCCGATGTGGAGCCGGTCAGCGTGTCGGCGAAGTTGGTGCCGATGACGCCCTCGATGTTCTGGTACTGGTCGGTGCCGAGGCCGGCCGCAGCAGCATTGAAGCTCGTCAGGCCTGCGCTCTGCGTCAACGTGAAGTTGATGCCGGTCGTGCCATCCGAGAAGTCGATCAGGTCGGCCGTGCCGGCGGCGCCGTTGATCGTGTCGTTGCCGGCGCCGCCGCGGATGATGTCGTTGCTGGTGCTGCCGGTGATGGTGTCGGCGAGAGACGTGCCGATCACACCTTCCATGTTGGTGTAGTTGTCGTTGTTGCCCAGGCCGCCGGTGCCGTTGGCCAGCGTGGTCGAGACCGCGCTTTGCACCAGCGTCAGGTTGAGCGCCACCGTGCCGTCGGAGAAGTCCAGCATGTCTTCGCTGCCGGCGCCGCCGTCCATGACGTCGCCGTTGCCCAGGCCGCCGCGCAGGGTGTCGTTGCCGGCGCCGCCCGAGAGCGTGTCGTTACCGTCGCCGCCGACCAGCAGGTCGTTGCCGGCCGAGCCGATCAGGTTGTCGGAGCCGTTGCCGGCACCGCCGATAAAGGTGTCGCCTGCGGCACCGCCGGTCAAGTTGTCGGCACCGCCGCCGGCATCGATGTAAGACGCCTGGTAGATGCCGGCACCGGTCAGGTCGAGTGTCTCCGCTGCATTGCCGTTGCCGATCGAGCGCACATCGATCGTCACGGTCGCTGTGGCCGTGCCGCCGTTGCCGTCAGACACGGTGTAGGTGAAGCTTCCGGCCGTCGCACCGGCCGTACTGCCGCTGGTGAAGCTGATGATGCCGTTGGCATTGAGCGTCAGGCCGGTGATGCCCGACGCGCCGCCGACGCTGGTGATCGTCAAGGCCGCGCCGTCGATGTCGGTGTCGTTGGCGAGCAGGACCGCGGTGGAGATGCTGACCGCGGTGCTGGTCGAGACGATCAGGCGGTCGCCCACCACCACCGGGTTGTCGTTGACCGAGATCACGGTCGCGGTGACCGTGTCGGTGTCGGTCTGGGTGCCGCCGCTACCGCTGTTGCCGCCGTCGTTGGTGCTCATCGTCAGCGAGTCGCTGCCGAAGTAATTGAGCTGCGGCGTGTAGGTGACGTTCGACGCCAGCGTTGCGTTGATCGCCACCAAGGTGCCTGTCAGCGTGACCGTCGCGGTGCCGCTGCCGGAAATGGTGGCGCCGCCGCCCGTCACCACGAGCGTGCCGTGGGCCACGCTGAGCGTGGTGGTCAGGCTGCCGGCGCCGGCGTCGGCGTCGCTGATCGACAGGCCGGTGATGGCCTTGGCCGTGTCTTCGTTGGTGCTGAACGCGGCCAGGCCGTTGTTGACCGGTGCGTCGTTGACCGCGCTGATGGCGATGGTGGCGGTGTCGGTGCTGATCAACGATCCGCCGCTGCCGGTGTTGCCGTTGTCGTTGACGGCCAGCGTCAACGTGGTGCTGGCGCTCGGCGTGTCGGTGTTGTCGATATAGGCGACGCTGCTGGTGGCGTCGGTGTTGAGCAGCGCATTGATCTGCGCCACCGTGCCGCTGATCGTCACCGAGGATGTGCCCGAGTTGGTCACGCTGGCGCCGCTGGTGCCGGCGCCGACGTTGAGCGTGCCTTCGCCGACGGACAGCGTCACGGTGACGTTGCCGGCGCCGGCATCGATGTCGCTGATGGCCAGGCCGTTGTTCTTCAGGGTCAGGCTCACCTGCTCGGTGGCGGCGTAGCTGGTGGGCGTGATGGCCGCCACCGGCGCGTCGTTGACGGCCGCCACCGTGACGTTGACCGTGGCGGTGGAGGTGGCGCCGAAGGCGTCGGTCAGCGTGTAAGTGAAGCTGTCGTTGCCGTTGAAGTTGGCGTTCGGGTTGTAGGTGAAGGTGCCGTTG
>JANMHY010000516.1:0-2327 GCA_031375525.1 Burkholderiales bacterium | reverse complement strand
GCCGGGCTTCGAGGCGCCGGTGAAGCTCGCGTATTCGTCGAAGAACCGGTCGGCGTCGATCCGCATTCCGTACGTCGCCAACCCGAAGGGCCGCCGCATCGAAGCGCGTTTCCCCGATCCGCTGTGCAACCCGTACCTCGGCTTCTCGGCGCTGTTGATGGCGGGTCTCGATGGTGTGGAGAACAAGATCCATCCGGGTGAAGCCGCCACCAAGGATCTGTACCACCTGCCGCCGGAAGAAGACGCGAAGATCCCCACCGTCTGCCACAGCCTGGACCAGGCGCTCGACTACCTGGACAAGGGCCGCGGCTTCCTCACCAAGGGCGGCGTCTTCACCGATGCCTACATCGACGCCTACATCGAGCTGAAGATGCAGGAGGTCACGCGTTTTCGCATGACCACGCACCCGGTCGAGTTCGACATGTACTACTCGCTGTGATCCGAGCAGGCGGTCACGGAAACACGGAAAAGCAAAGGGCGGCGAGGGCCGCCCTTTTTCTTGCGTGCACCGCCCTGGGGGACAATGCGTTGCATGTCGATGCGCACCCTTGCTGCCGCCCTGCTTCTCGGCCCCTTGTGCAGCGCGTGGGCGCAGGGCGGCACGGTCTATCGCTGTCCCGGTCCGCCGGTGCTCTACACCAGCGAGATCTCCGACAAGGAAGCCAAGGAGCGCGGTTGCCGCACGATCGAAAATGCGCCGATCACGGTGGTCTCGCCGCCCAAGCGCACGCCGGTGCAAGCGGCCGGCAACGGCGCGCCGCGCGGCGAGGGCACCAAGGTCGATGGCAAGGACCAGCGCGCGCGCGACAGCGATGCGCGGGCCATCCTCGAAGCCGAGCTGAAGCGCGAAGAAGAAGCGCTGGCGGCGTTGCAGAAAGAGTTCAACAACGGCGAGCCCGATCGCAAGGGCGACGAGCGCAACTACGCGCGCTACCAGGAGCGTGTCGAGGAGACGCGCAGCGCCATCGCGCGCAAGCAGGCCGACGTGGCCGCGCTGCGGCGCGAACTCGCCAAGCTGCCGGCCACGCAGTAGCGCATGGAGTGATGCGGCCGTGAGCGCAAGAGCGCCCGCTGCCGGACACGCGGCTCACCTGCTGTCGGCCTTCGACCTGCTGGCCACGCTGGTGGTCGTGGTCTCGCCCGACGGCCGCGTGCTGCACGCCAACGCCAGCTTCGAGAACCTGCTCGGCGTGCCGCGCCGCGCGATGCTGTCCACGGTGCTCACCGATTGGCTCGCCGACCCGCTGGCGCTGCACGAAACGCTTGCCGCCGTCGTGGCCAACCGCATCGCCACCGGCCGCTTCGAAGCGGTCTTGAAGCGTCCGGGTGGAACGGCGCCGGAGCTGCTGCCGGTGCATGTCATCGTCAACCAGACCGACAGCACCGAGCGCGTGCTGGTCGAGATGATCGAGATCGAACAGCAGACCAAGCAAGACCGCGAGGAGCGCGCAGCCACGCAGGCAGAGGCCAACAAGGAGCTGGTGCGCAACCTGGCGCACGAGATCAAGAACCCGCTCGGCGGCATCCGCGGCGCGGCGCAACTGCTCGAGATGGAGCTCGAAGGCAAGCGCGACTTGATCGAATACACGCAGGTCGTGATCAAGGAAGCCGACCGTCTGCAAGCGCTGGTCGATCGCCTGCTGGCGCCGCACCGCCACGCGCATGTGGTGGCCGACGTCAACATCCACGAGGTCTGCGAGCGCGTGCGCGCGCTGCTGGCGGCCGAGTACCCGCGCGGCATCGCGCTGAAGCGCGACTACGACACCTCGATCCCCGAGTTCCGCGGCGACCGCGAACAACTCATCCAGGCCACGCTGAACATCGCGCGCAACGCCTGCGAAGCCATGGCCGAGCGCATGGCCGCCGGCGACGCGGTGCTCGAGTTGCGCACGCGCATCGCGCGCCAGGTCACCATCGGTAAGCAGCGCTGGCGACTGGCACTCGAATTGCATATCGAGGACAACGGGCCCGGCGTGCCCGAGTCGATCCGTGAACGCATCTTTTACCCGCTGGTGACGGGGCGCGAGGGCGGATCGGGTCTGGGACTCACGCTGGCGCAGACATTCGTGCAGCAACACCAGGGTACGATCGAATGCGACAGCGCACCGGGGCGCACTGTGTTCACTGTGTTGATACCGCTGCCCTAAGGATTAGGGCCTGTTAACGCTACCGGAGGGCTCGCGTGACTCACCAAACAGGCGCCAGCAAGGCGCAAACCGCAGACATAGCCGCTGCTATGGCGAGGATTTGCAACGCGGCTGGCGCCTGTTTGGTGAGATCACCCTTCGGGCCGAGCCGCCACAGGGCGCACAGCGTTGTTGCTTGCT
>JANMHY010000515.1:0-1670 GCA_031375525.1 Burkholderiales bacterium | reverse complement strand
CGCGTGGCCGCCGTGCGCGCGGCGCCCGTGCTGGCCGCGCAGCGCTGCGCGGCCTGCCACCAGACCCAGGCCTTCTGTGTGCTCGCCTGCGCGGCAAGGCGGCAGTTCTCGAAGACGGTGAACGTCGGGTAGATCGTGTTGCGCTGGTAGCTGCGGCCCAAACCGGCGCGCGCGCGTTTGGGCTGCGGCCATTGCGTCACGTCCTGGTCGAGCAGCTCGACGCTGCCGTCGCTCGGCGGGATTTCGCCGGACAAGATATTGATCAGCGTCGACTTGCCAGCGCCGTTGGTGCCGATCACCGCATGCACCTGGCCGCGCTGCAAGTCGAGCGAAACCTTGTTGACGGCGACGAGGCCGCCCCAGCGGCGCGTGATGTCGCGGCCCTTGAGAAGGATCTCACTCATGGCCCGCCTCCCCCAATGCTTCGGCGCGCCTCGACGCACGGCCGACGAGCCGCTCTCGCCACTGGCCCGGCAGCCCGACGAGGCCCTTGGGCAGCAGCGCCACGCTGGCGATGATCGTCAGGCCGAGGCCGAGGTGCCAATGTTTGGCGAACGCGCCGAAGATCGCTTCGGACTTGAAGAACTCCTGCAGCAGCGCAAACGCAAACGCGCCGATCAGCGCGCCGCGCAAATGGCCGAGGCCGCCGAGGATGATCATGATCAGCACCGCGCCCGACTCGTGCCAGCTCATCAGCTCGGGGTTGACGAAGCCGTCCTTGACGGCAAACAAGAAACCGCCGAGGCCCGCGATCGCGCCCGACAGCGTGAATGCTGCGAGCTTGTATGGGTAGGTCGAGAAGCCCGTGGCGCGCATGCGCTGCTCGTTGACGCGGATACCGGCCAGCGCACGGCCGAAGCGCGAGCGCAGCACCAGCGCAAGGAAGCCGAACACCAGCACCAGCATCGCCAGCGTGAAGCCGTAGAAGACCACCGGGTTGTCGAGGTCGAGCAAGCCAGCAACGCTCGGCTTGACGTTGAGGTAGATGCCATCGGTGCCGCCGCCGAGCGGCGTGTCGTGCACCACGTAATACGCCATCTGCGCAAACGCCAGCGTGACCATGATGAAGTACACGCCCTTGGTGCGCAGCGACAGCGCGCCGACCGCCAGCGCGTACAGCGCCGCGAGCAACACGGCGACCGGCAGCAGCCAGAACAGCGAGGCAGCATCGCTCTCCGGCGAGAGTTTGACCACCGCATAAGCGCCGATGCCGAAGAACGCCGCCTGCCCGAAGCAGACCAGCCCCGTGCCGCCGACGAGCAGTTCCAGGCTCAACGCGAAGATCGCGAAGATCATGATCTTGGTGACCAGATCGACGCCGAACTTGCCGCCGAAGAACGGGAACAGCGCGAGCGCGCCGAAGGCCAGGGCGACGAAGAGGAGTTTGCCTTTGTCGATGTTTTGCATGATCAGCCCGCCTTGAACAGGCCATCAGGGCGCCACAAAAGAATCAGCGCCATCAACACATAGACCAGCACACCCGCAGCCGACGGCAGCAGCACCTTGCCGAAGGTATCGACAAACCCGATCAGCAGCGCCGCCAGCAGCGCGCCGCGGATCGAGCCGATGCCGCCGATGACGACGACGACGAAGCAGATGATCAGCACCGAGTTGCCCATGCCCGGATACACGCTGCTGACCGGCGCCGCGACCATGCCCGCCAGCACCGC
>JANMHY010000491.1:0-4048 GCA_031375525.1 Burkholderiales bacterium | reverse complement strand
GCTTGCTCGACTGTCAGTGCTTGCAAAGCGACGGACGGGCCGCGTGCGCAGCGCAGAGGCTTGCCCTTCGCTGCGCTACGGGTCCCCTGTGCTCCTCGGCTTTGGGTCGCGCCGCATAACTCGCTGCACTCACTGCGTTCGGTGCGCTCGAACAGATGCGGCGAGTCAGTTGACGAAGCGCGCGGGTACGCGCGCCGACCCAAAGCCTGCGGTGCTCGGCGGCGCCTATGCGCTGCGCCCGCGCCCCGCCCGCCTCCTTGCCGGTGGCGGTTGTTCGTATTCGGCGTGGCGAAGAAACACCGACCCATCGGGGCCGAGGGCGGTGCGGCGACCGAGCGATTTCTGGTAACCCAGCATGAGCGCGGGCGCCGCGCCGCTCTCGGGCCAAGCGCGATCGACGCAGAAAGCACGCTTCGAAACTCCGCAATGGGCCGAAGACAGCCCTACTGCAACGTGTCCTTGAACACCACCGGCACCGGCAGCGGGTGCACTTCGATGCCCTCGTCGCGCAGCGCCTCGCGCTCGTCGGCGCTGGCTTGGCCGCGGATCGCGCGTTCTTCGGCTTCGCCGTAGTGGATGCGGCGCGCTTCGTCGGCGAAGCGTTCGCCGACGTCTTCGGTGTTGGCGATGACGTGGCGCACGACCTGCAGCCATCGGGCTTGCATCGTCGCGCTCTCGTCCGCAGGCACGGGCGGGGTGGGAGCAACGGGTTCCTGCGCGCCCGACAGGTTCAACCTCGGCGCGCTCGGCAGGCGCACGATGACCTTGTCGGCGCACAGCGGGCACTCGATCAAGCCGCGGCCGTTCTGGTCGAGAAAGTCGTCGTCGCCAGCAAACCAGCCTTCAAAGCGGTGGCCACTTTGGCAACGGAGGTCGATGACTTTCATGTTGCCAATGGTAGCGATGCGGCAACTAAGGCGCCGGCTGCCAGACCAACGGCCACAGTCCTGCCCGGTACTTTTGCAGCCACAGCAGGCCGATCAGCGACTTGGCGTCAGTGATGCCGCCGCTGGCGCACAGGGCGTCGATCTCGGCTTCGCTGTGGGTGACGATCTCGAGGAACTCTTCGGCGTCGAGCCGCGCTGTTCCGCGCGACAGGCCGCGTGCGAACCAGATGTCGATGCCTTCGTCGGAGTAGGCCATCGCGTTGTGCAGGATGCCGGCGCGGGCCCACTCGCGGGCGCGGTGGCCGGTTTCTTCTTCGAGTTCGCGCACGCCGCAGACAAAGGGCGATTCGCCGTCGTCGATCTTGCCGGCGGGGAACTCGAGCATGACGCGGCCCATCGGGTAGCGGAACTGGCGCTCCATGACCAGGCGGCCATCGTCGAGGATCGGCACCACCATCACCGCGCCCGGATGCACGATGTACTCGCGCGTGGTCTGTGCGCCGTTGGGCAGCGCCACCGTGTCGCGGCGCACGTCGAGGAAGCGGCCTTGCCAGACTTGTTCGCTGCTGACGGTGACTTCGCGCAGGTGCGCGTCTTTGCTAGGGTGTGTTGACATTCAGATCGCCCCGCGCCGGGGTGGCCAAGGGTGCAGGGCAAGGCGTGACCCGCGCCCTGGGGTCGGGCCCCAGGCAAGGGGAGCAACGCGGCCCTGCGCCCTTGGGTACCCCGGTCCGAAGGATGAGGCCCCAGACAGCGCCCACTCGTCGTTGCAAAGCCTCGCTGGGTCCCGAACCCAGCTTCGTTTTGCGCCTGGATTGGGCGCTGTCTGGGGCCTCACGCGGGGCGATATGAATGTCAACACACCCTAGTACGCCAACCCGGTGGTAAAGGAACATGATGAAAGCGAAGTATTAGGGTCGTGGGCAAGGCGCAAAGCGCAGCGAAACCGCGGGGTATCCCGATCAATTGCAACGCCGCCCTCGGCCCGAAGACGCGCTTTCATGTTCCGATATCTCCGGGTTGGCGTACTAGTCACGTCGCCAACGTGCGCAGGATGGCGATGCTGCACAGCGTCATCAAACCGCCGGGCAAGATGCCGAGCAGCAGCACCGCAGCGCCATTGGCTGCCAACAGCGCGTTGGCGCCGCCGCGCTCTTCCAAAGGCGCCGCGGCATCGGCGGTGGGCTCGTCGAAGTACATCAGCTTGACGATGCGCAGGTAGTAGAACGCGCCGACCAGAGAGATCAGCACGGCGAAAACCGCGAGCCACAAGTGGTGCGGCTGGTTGGTGGTGATCAGCGCCTGCAGCACCGACAGCTTGGCGTAGAAGCCGGCCGTCGGCGGAATGCCGGCGAGCGAGAACATGAAGACCGCCATCACGCCGGCCATCCACGGGCTGCGTTGGTTCAGTCCTGCGAGGTCGGAGATCTCGTCGCACTCGAAGCCCTGGCGCGCCAGCAGCATGATCAGGCCGAAAGTGCCGAGCGTCGTCAGCACATAGACCACCATGTAGAACAGCGCCGAGCTGTAGGCGTTGCCGGCCGACAGCGTGTTGCCGCTAACGACGCCGGCGGTGAGTGCCAGCAGCATGAAGCCGATTTGCGCGATCGCCGAGTAGGCGAGCATGCGCTTGAGATTCGTCTGCGCGATCGCGGCGAGGTTGCCGATCAGCAGCGACAGGACCGCCAGCACCGAGAGCATCTGCTGCCAGTCTGTCGCCAGGCCGAGCATGCCTTCGACGAGCAAGCGCATCGTCATGCCGAAGGCGGCCAGCTTGGGCGCGCCGGCGATCAGCAGCGTGACCGCCGTCGGCGCGCCGTGATAGACGTCGGGCACCCACATGTGGAACGGCGCGGCGCCGAACTTGAAGGCCAGGCCGGCGACGACGAAGACCAGGCCGAAGACGAGCACGCTCTGATTGGCCTGACCCCGGCCGATCACTTCGAAGACGCGCGGGATGTCGAGGCTGCCGGTGGCGCCGTACATCATCGACAGGCCGTAGAGCAAAAAGCCCGAGGCCAGCGCGCCGAGCACAAAGTACTTCATCGCCGCTTCGGTGCTGGTGCCGTGGTCGCGCCGCAAAGCCACGAGCGCGTACAGCGACAGGCTCATCAGCTCCAGGCCGAGATAGACGACGAGGAAGTTGTTGGCCGAGACCATCACGCACACGCCGAGCAGCGAGAACAGCGACAGCGTGAAGAACTCGCCTTTCAACATCTCGCGCGCGCCGATGTACGGGCGCGCGTAGGCGATGGTGATCATCACCGCCACAGTGGCGAAAAAGGCGAGCAAGTGGCCGAGCGGATCGGACACGACCATGCCCTGCATCGCATAGACCGACTGCGCGCTGTCGATCCGCACCAGGTGCAGCAGCGCGACAGCGGCGAGCGAGGCTTGTGTCAGCCAGAAGGTCGGAGCGCGCTGTTCGTCTTCAACAAAGAGATCGACCAGCGCAATGACGCAGGCCATCGTCAACAAGACGATCTCGGGGGTGACGGCAGCCCAGTTCATAGCTTGCTTTGCCCGACGTGTTGAATGAGCTGGGTGACGCTCTGGTGCATCACATCGGTGAAGGGTTTCGGGTACACGCCCATCCACAACACGGCGGCGGCCAAGAGCGCGAGCATCGTGAACTCGCGGCTGTTGATGTCGGCCAGCGCCTTGACTTCGGCATTGGCCACGTCACCGAAATACACGCGCTTGACCATCCACAGTGTGTACGCGGCGCCGAAGACGAGCGTCGTGGCCGCCAACAGGCCGAGCCAGAAGTTGAACTTCACGGTGCCGAGGATCACCATCCACTCGCCGACGAAGCCGCTGGTGCCTGGCAGGCCGCAGTTGGCCATGGCGAAGAAGACGGCGAACGCGGTGAAGGTGGGCATCGTGTTGACGACGCCACCGTAGGACGCGATCTCGCGGCTGTGCACGCGGTCATACAAGACGCCGATGCACAGGAACATCGCGCCCGAAATGAAACCGTGGCTGATCATCTGCACGATGCCGCCGGAGATGCCGAGCTCGCTGAAGATGAAAAAGCCGAGCGTGACGAAACCCATGTGCGTGATGGAGCTGTACGCGACGAGCTTTTTCATGTCCTGCTGCACGAGGGCGACCAGGCCGATGTAGAGCACGGCGATCAGCGACAGCGCGATGATCAACCA
>JANMHY010000478.1:0-4522 GCA_031375525.1 Burkholderiales bacterium | reverse complement strand
TGCGTAGCCCGGCTCGACGATCTTCGAGCGCACGCTTTGCTGGCGGATCTCTTCGCGCATCAGACTCACCGGGAAGCTGCGCGATTCGTCCTTGCGGAACACCGTCAGCGAGACCTTGGTGTTGGGCTCGCCGCGCATGCGTTTTACGGCCTGGTCGATCGTCAGGCCTTTGACCGGTGTGTCGTCGATGCGGGTGATCAGGTCGCCGCTCTTCAAGCCGGCGCGGAAGGCGGGTGAGCCTTCGATCGGCGAGACGACTTTGACCAGGCCGTCTTCCATCGCGATCTCGATGCCGATGCCGACGAACTTGCCGGTCGTGCCTTCGCGGAATTCGCGGAAGCTCTTCTTGTCGAAGTACTGGCTGTGCGGATCGAGCCCGGAGACCATGCCGGCGATGGCGTCGGTGACGAGCTTTTTCTCGTCCACCGGCTCGACGTAATCGCTTTTGATCATGCCGAACACCGCGGCGAGCTGCTGCATTTCTTCCAGCGGCAACGGCGCGTAACTCGCGCGTGCAACTGCTTGCAACTGCATCGTCGTCAGCGCGCCGGCGACCGCGCCCAGGGCGACAAAACCGGTAATCTTCAATTTGGCGCCCATGCGAGGGACTCCCTTGACAAAACCAAAAGCGAATATACGCCTGCGACCCCGGTCGGATGCGTGAACAAGGGCAAAGTTCAACGACCTGAATCCGGGGGGGAGGCGGCCTCGGGCTCCCGTTCGAAAGTCACGACGTGATCGACCAGCGGCCGGATGCCGATCCACTCGCCGATCTGGTGGTCGTGGTGGCTCGGCACATGCGCTAACACCTGTTCACCTGAAGCCAGGCGCAGCGTGTACAAAAACTCCGAGCCGCGAAAGGCCTTGCGCTCGATGCAGGCCCGCACCGGCGCATCGTCGTCGTGCACGATGTCGTCGGCGCGCAGCAGCACGTCGCACTCGTCGTTCGGGTAGGCGCCCGGCAGCGGGCATTCGGCGGCGTCGGCCAGCGCGCCGAGCGAGGTCATCACGCGCGGGCCGTCAGGCGTGGTGACGACCTCGCCGCGCGTGAACACGCCGTGGCCGATGAAGTCGGCGACGAAGCGCGTCGCCGGCCGGTGGTAGAGCGAGTAAGCGTCGTCCCACTGTTCGAGGTGGCCGCGGTTCATGACGCCGATGACGTCGCCGATGGCAAAGGCTTCCAACTGGTCATGGGTGACGAACAGCGCCGTCGTGCCCGACTGGTGGAGGATGGTGCGGATGTCCTGCGCCAGGCGCTCGCGCAGGTCGGCGTCGAGGCTCGAAAAGGGCTCGTCGAGCAGCAGCAGTTGCGGCTGCGGCGCCAGCGCTCGCGCGAGTGCGACGCGCTGCTGCTGGCCGCCCGACAGTTGATGCGGCTGGCGCCGCGCGGCATGCGCCAGGCCGACGCGCTCGAGCACCTCCTGCACGCGCGCCTCGCATTCGGCGCGCGGCAGGTGGCGGATGCCGAAGGCCACGTTGTCGCGCACGTTCAAATGCGGAAACAGCGCGTAGTCCTGAAACACCATGCCGATGCGGCGCGCTTCGGGCTCGACATGGGTCTGCGCATCGGCGAGCACGCGGCCGTCCATGCGCACGCCGCCTTCGGCGAGTCGCTCCAAGCCGGCCACCGCGCGCAGCAGCGAGGTCTTGCCGCAACCCGACGGGCCGATCAGCACGCCGATCTGGCCGGCAGCCAGCGACAGCGAGACAGCGCTGACAGCGTCGTGGCTGGCGGCTGGCCGTGCCGCACCATCGCCGCGGCTGCCGGCGTAGCGGACCGACACATCGCGAAGGTCGAGGAACATCGCCGTATCATAGCTGTCACATAAGAATCATTCGCATTCAAATGGAATGCGGTCGGCCGACCCTCGACGATGCGCATCCTCTTGACATTGCTCTGCCTGCTGCTGGCCCTGCCGGTGCTCGGTGTGCTCGGCGCCTGGTTCAGCTTCGACGCGGCGGCGTGGAGCGTGCTCGCGCACCAGGCGCAAACGGTGCTCGGCGGCTACGCCCTGCAGTCGCTGCTGCTGTCGGCCGGCGTGGCGATCGGCGTCGCCGTGGTCGGGACCGGGGCTGCCGCCGCGGTGGCGCTGTTCGAGTTCCCGGGCCGGCGCGTTTTCGAGTGGGCGCTGCTGCTGCCGCTGGCGATGCCGGCCTATGTGCTGGCGTATGCCTACACCGACTTCCTGCAGTTCAGCGGGCCGCTGCAAAGCGCGCTGCGCGCGGCCACCGGCGCGCAAGGCTCACTGTGGCCCGATGTGCGCAGCCTGCCCGGTGCCGTGGTGTTGTTCGTGCTCGCGCTGTACCCGTATGTCTATCTGCTCGTGCGCACCTCGCTCGCCGAGCGCGGCATTCACCTTATGGAAGCAGCGCGCCTGCTCGGCGCCGGTTTCTGGCGGCGCGTGCGCGAGGTGGCGCTGCCGCTGTCGCGTCCCGCGTTGGTGGCCGGCGTGGCGCTGGCGCTGATGGAAACGCTGGCCGACTACGGCGTCGGCGCGTACTTCGGCCTGACGACGTTGTCCACCGGGATTTTCAAAGCCTGGCTGGTGATGAACGACCGCGTGGCTGCGGCGCAGCTCGCGTCGGTGTTGCTCGTCATCGTCGCCGCGCTGTTGTTTGCCGAACGGCGCGCGCGCAGCACGCTGCGTTTCGCGGCCACGCGCATCTCAGCCGCGGACGGCCGCGAGGCCCGTCCCGTCGTGCTGCGGGGCCGGCTGGCCTGGCTGGCCTGGGGGTTGTGTGCGCTGCCGGTGCTGCTCGGCTTTGCACTGCCGCTGGCGCTGCTGGCGCGCCTGGTCTGGCGCGAGACGCTGTACGGCGACATCGGCCTGCCCTGGTCGCGCTTCGTTCAGTGGAGCGCGAACAGCTTCGAGCTCGCCGCGCTGGCGGCGCTGGCCGCCGCCGCCCTCGCGCTGGCGCTGGTCTTCGTGGCCCGCGTGACCGCGCCACGCGCGCTGCGATCGCGGGCGTTGCGCGCTGCCACCGTGCTGGTCTCGCTCGGCTACGCGGTGCCCGGCACGGTGATCGCCGTCGGCATCCTGCTGCCGCTCGGCGCCGTGCAGGCGCAGTGGCCCGACGTGCCGCTGGCAGCGCCGGTCACCGGCACCGTGGCCGCTTTGCTGCTTGCCTACCTCGTGCGCTTCTCGGCGGTGGCGCTGCAGTCGGTGGACGTCGGCTACACGCGCTTGCCGCCGAGCCTGGACGACAGCGCGCGCATGCTCGGCGCCTCGCGCGGCCGCCTGCTGGTGCAAGTGCACGCGCCGCTGCTCAAGCGCTCGCTGTTCGCGGCGATGTTGCTGGTCTTCGTCGATGTGATGAAGGAGCTGCCGGCAACCTTGGTGCTGCGGCCCTTCAACAGCGACACGCTGGCGGTGGTGGCCTACAACCTGGCGCGCGACGAGCGCCTTGCCGAAGCCGCGCTGCCGTCGCTGGCGATCGTCGTCGTCGGCTTGTTGCCGGTGCTGCTGCTGGTGCGGGCGATGCGTCGGTGAGCGCTCAGCGTGGTGCCTCCGGCGGGAATCGAACCCACATCTAGCGCTTAGGAGGCGCTCGTTCTATCCATTGAACTACGGCGGCGGCAATGGGAGGAGTGCCTGAAATTCTAGCGGCCGCTTCTCGCTGGGACTCATCTGAACTCATTCCTTCTCATCGACCGGTGAAGTGCGTTGATACGCCGTATCACTCGCGCGGTGACAGCAAGCGCGCCGTCAGCGCTGCATTTCGGCGGCGTGCGCTGCTGCCGCCGCTCTGATCATGGAGGCATGCAGGGTGCCCAACAGAGGCCTTTGACCATTGGGTGCCCCAGGAGGGATCGCGAAGAACTCGTCGCTCCAGGGAAGGCGGGCCGTCTGCTTGAAGTCGAACTTGGTGTCGTGCGACAAGCCAGCGGCCTTGTAGGCCGCAGCGTGCCCGAGGCGCGTGATGGCGAATTCTCCAGCTGAGAGCCTGTCTACGCGCTGCGAAGTGCCGTAGACCACGGCGATCTCGATGCCATCTTCTCGCTCAGTCACCTCCAGAACCAGCGCCGGTCGTGGCTTTGGGCCAGGCGATTGTTTCGGCAGTTCGGGGAAGCGGCACCAAACGATGTCCCCCGGCGCTGGCAGCGGCCAGCGGGCCGCCATCAGAACAGCGTCTGTTTGCTGAGCACCTTCCCCCTCGGAAGGCTTGCTGCAGCGACCTTGCGTACGGCGCTCAGCTCGCGTGCAGTCAGCGGGCCGTCATCTGCTTCGTAGGCCGGAAGATCGTCCTTGGCCATGCGCGACAACGCCATGTGGACGACCTCGGTTTCGGAGAGGTCGTACATCGCCGCCATTTTCTTCACGGTGTCACGGGTGACGCCGAACTGCGTGTCCTTGCGACGAAACTTCAGCAACAGGCTGGTTGAGGGGGCGGGCATGGTCTGGTGTCCGTAGAGATATACAAAATATATATCAATGAACACACAGGCGCAACCCAGTGTGCGGTGCGGCCAAACCAAGCCTGCGGCTTCGTTGGATTTCCGGATGCACTGCGCGGCGACTCG
>JANMHY010000476.1:0-7447 GCA_031375525.1 Burkholderiales bacterium | reverse complement strand
CCTTGCTCGCGCAGGATGGCGAGCTTGGGGCGGGTGGTGTGCACAGCGGGTGCTTGGCCGGCATCGAATGTGAGGTGGAGATGCAACCCCGGATCGTCTGCGCGGCCGGCGGCTTGATATTCAGCATCGGCGCACGCCGGGTTATCGCGTTGTTTCGCAATGCGCCAGCTCACGTCGTCCCAGGTCTGATGCAAGTCGCGCAGCGGCGCGCTGAAGATCGACTTGGCATCGCGCCAGACTTCGACGGTGTTGCGACCGTTGGGCTTGCCGATGGTGTGCGCGTGTTTCGACAAGCCGTGTTCGCGCAGCACCGCCATCACCGCGTCGCGGTCGGCCGTGCGCACCTGGATCACGGCGCCGAGCTCTTCGTTGAACAGCGCCGCCAGCGTGCGCTCATTGCGGCGCTCGCCGACCTGGCTCGCCCAGTTCTTCGAGTCGCCGTATTCGGCGCGGCTGTCGCTGATGCCATCCCCCTCGGTGACGAGCAGATCGACGTTCAGGCTCACACCGACGTGGCCAGCAAACGCCATCTCGCAAACGCTCGCCCACAGGCCGCCGTCGCTGCGGTCGTGATAGGCCAGCAACTTGCCGTCGTTGCGCAGCGCGTTGATGGCGGCGACGAGCGACTTCAAGCGCTGCGGCTCGTCGAGGTCGGGAACCTCGTGGCCGAATTTGCCGAGCACCTGCGCGAGCATCGAGCCGCCCAGGCGCATGCGGCCCGCGCCGAGGTCGATCGCGATCAGCGTCGTGTCGCCGGGCTGGAGTTGTGGTGTCAGCGTGCCGCGCACTTCGTCGAGCGTTGCAAACGCGGTGACGATCAGCGACACCGGCGCCGTGACTTGGCGGTCGCCCCACTTGGTTCGCATCGACAGCGAATCCTTGCCCACCGGCACGCCGATGCCGAGCGTCGGGCAGAGTTCCATGGCGACCGCGTGCACCGTGTCGTACAGCGCCGCGTCTTCTCCAGGCTCACCGCAGGCCGCCATCCAGTTGCACGACAGCTTGATGCGCGACAACTCGATCGGCGCGGCGAGCAGGTTGGTGATCGCCTCGGCCACCGCCATGCGGCCGCTCGCCGGCGCATTCAGCGCCGCCAGCGGCGTGCGCTCGCCCATCGCCATCGCTTCACCGCGAAAGCCGCTGTGGTCGGCCAGCGTCACCGCGCAATCGGCGACGGGCACTTGCCACGGACCGACCATCTGGTCGCGGTGATTGAGGCCACCGACGGTGCGGTCGCCGATGGTGACGAGGAACCGCTTGCTCGCCACCGTCGGGTGGCGCAGCACGTCGAACGCGACTTGTTCGAGCTTGACGCCGGTGAGTTCGAGCAGCGCTTCCTTGCGTTCGATGCGCGTCACGTCGCGCTGCATCTTCGGCGGCTTGCCGAGCAGCACGTCCATCGGCATGTCGATGGCCTGCGTTTGTGAGTCCGCGAGCACGAGCTGCGGCACATCGGTAGCCACACCGACGACCGCAAATGGGCAGCGCTCGCGCGCGCACATCATCTCGAACAGCGGCAACTGATTCGCATCGAGCGCAATGACGTAACGCTCCTGACTTTCGTTGCACCAGGCCTCTTTCGGCGCGAGGCCAGTTTCTTCGAGCGGCACCTTTGACAGATCGAAACGAGCACCCTTGCCCGCTCCATCGACGAGTTCAGGAAAAGCGTTGCTGATGCCGCCGGCACCGACATCGTGAATCGCCAGGATCGGGTTGTGCTCTGCGAGCGCCCAACAGTGGTTGATGACTTCCTGCGCACGGCGCTGGATTTCCGGGTTGCCGCGCTGCACCGAATCGAAGTCGAGCGACGCGGTGTTGCTGCCCGCGGCCATCGAACTCGCCGCACCGCCGCCCATGCCGATGCGCATGCCCGGCCCACCGAGCTGGATCAGCAGCGTGCCGGCGGGGAATGCAATCTTCTTCGTCTGCGTGGCGTCGATCGTGCCGACGCCGCCTGCCAGCATGATCGGCTTGTGATAGCCGCGGCGCACCCCCGCCACGTCTTGCTCGAAGACGCGAAAGTAGCCGCCGAGGTTCGGCCGGCCGAACTCGTTGTTGAACGCGGCGCCGCCGAGCGGGCCGTCGCTCATGATCTGCAAGGGGCTGGCGATGTGCTCAGGCTTGCCGATCGGCGACTGTTCCCACGGCTCGTTCGTGCCCGGCAGATGCAGGTTGCTGACCGAGAAGCCCGTCAAGCCCGCCTTCGGTTTCGCGCCGCGGCCGGTTGCGCCCTCATCACGAATCTCGCCACCGGCGCCGGTCGAAGCCCCAGCGTGCGGCGAGATCGCCGTCGGGTGGTTGTGCGTCTCGACCTTCATCAGCACATGCGCCGTGATTTCGCGCGGCCCGTACTGCGGCGCGTTGGTGAAACCCTGCGGCAGCCAGCGTACAACCGGCCCGCCTGCCATCACGGCCGCGTTGTCGTTGTACGCAATGACGGTGTGTTGCGGCGCGAGCTTCTCGGTGTTGCGGATCATGCCGAACATCGACAGCGGCTGCTCCTGCCCGTCGATCGTGAACTCGGCGTTGAAGATCTTGTGCCGGCAATGCTCGCTGTTGGCCTGCGCGAACATCATCAGCTCGACGTCGGTCGGGTTGCGTTCGAGTTTGCGGAAGGCCAGGGCGAGGTAGTCGATCTCGTCGTCGGACAGCGCCAGGCCGAACTCGGTGTTCGCCGCCCCCAGCGCCGTGCGGCCCTTGCCGAGCACATCCACATGCGCCATCGGCTCGGCGTCGCGCTCGTCGAACAGACGCCGCGCCGCGTCGCGCTCGAAGGCAATGCTCTCCGTCATGCGGTCGTGCAGCAGCGCCGCGATTGCGTGCACCTCGTCGGACGTCAGCGGCTTGCTGCCAAACAGCCCGCTCTTGGTCTGCAGACGGAACTCGGTGATGCGCTCGACGCGGTGGATCGCGGCACCGCAGTTGTGGGCAATATCGGTGGCCTTGCTCGCCCATGGCGACACCGTGCCCAGACGCGGCATGACGACGACCAGCGCGCCCTCGGCGGCTTGCGCAGCCTCGCCGTACGTCAGCAGCGCAGCCAGCTTGTCATGCGTCGCGCGATCGAGCGCTGCGTCGCTCCACACCCAATGCACGAACCGTGCGCTGACACCAACGATGCGCGGCATGGCCTGCGACAGCCGCGCCAGCAGCCCCTGCGAACGAAAGGCGGACAGCGCCTTGCCGCCCTCGAAATGCATCAGGTGCTTGGGGGCGGTGGTCATGCGGTGTAGGGCGTATGTCGGCAGACGAAGACAAGCAATTTTACGGGTGGGATAATCTTGGCTCGATGGCTATCACCCTCAAATCCCCTGCCGAGATCGACGCGATGCGCGTCGCTGGCCGCCTCGCCTCCGAGGTGCTCGACTTCCTCGCACCGCACGTCGTGCCCGGCGTCACGACGCTGCAGATCGACAAGCTGGCGCACGATTACATGGTCAATGTGCAGGGCACGATCCCGGCCACATTGAACTACTCGCCTCCCGGCTACCCGCCCTACCCGGCGTCGCTGTGCACGTCGGTGAATCACGAGGTCTGCCACGGCATCCCCGCCGAGCGGCCGTTGAAGAACGGCGACATCGTCAACATCGACGTCACGGTGATCACCAAGGAGGGCTGGCACGGCGACAACAGCCGCATGTATATCGTTGGCGAAGGCAGCATTGCCGCCAAGCGTTTGTGCCAGATCACCTTCAACGCCATGTGGAAAGGCATCGCCCGCGTTAAGCCTGGCGCGCGCCTGGGCGACGTCGGCCATGCGATCCAGATGTTCGCCGAGCACGCCGGCTTCTCGGTGGTGCGCGAGTTCTGCGGCCACGGCATCGGCCAGCGCTTTCATGAAGAGCCGCAAGTGCTGCACTACGGCCGCCCGGGCACGCTCGAAGAACTGGTGCCGGGCATGGTCTTCACCGTCGAGCCGATGATCAACGCCGGCCGGCGCGACATTCGCGAAGACCGCAAGGGCGGCCAGTACGACGGCTGGACCATCGTCACCAAGGACCGCTCGCTGTCGGCACAGTGGGAGCACACCGTCGTCGTCACCGAGACCGGCTACGAGGTGCTCACCGTGTCGGCTGGCAGCCCGCCGGCGCCCGAGTTCGCGCAAGCGGGCTACGGCACTGCGACTCATCCCGTCGCAGTCTGACATGACAACCCCTCGCTCGCTGCGCTCGCACTCCCCCGAGGGGAGGCTCAGGCCGACGCTTGGGAGCGGCCCGGCGCTGGCCTGAGCGGCCCCATGTCCGCCGTCCTGCAACCCGGGACACCGGAAAACAGCATTGCCCGCCTGCGCCTCAAATACGGCGCCGACAAAAACGCCCTGCTCGAAGCCTTTGCCCAGGCGCGGCCGAGCGCACAAGCCGCCGTATCGCTGACGCGCGGCCTGGCGCGTCTCACGGACGCGGCGCTCACCGACCTGTGGAACACGAGCCTGATGCCGCCCGACTCGGCGCTGGTGGCCGGCGGCGGCTACGGCCGCGGCGAGCTGTTCCCGCACTCCGACGTCGATGTGCTGGTGCTGCTGCCCGACGACATCCTGATCGACGTGGCGCGGCCTGCGCTCGAACGCTTCATCAGCGCCTGCTGGGACATCGGCCTGGAGATCGGCTCGGCGGTGCGCACGATCCCGGAATGCGCGGCCGAGTCGGCGCGCGACGTGACGGTGCAAACCGCGCTGCTCGAGAGCCGCCACGTCACCGGCTCGAAAAAACTCTTCGTCGCGCTGCGCGAACGCCTGGGCCAGGACATGGACGCGCGCGCCTTCCTGCGTGCCAAGGTGCTGGAAATGCGCCAGCGCTACACCAAGTTCAACGACACGCCGTACTCGCTCGAACCCAACTGCAAGGAAAGCCCCGGGGGCTTGCGCGATCTGCAGGTGCTGCTGTGGGTGGCGCGCGCCGCGGGCCTGGGCCGCAGTTGGGCCGAGCTCGGCGCCAAAGGCCTGGTGACGCTGTTCGAGGTCAAGCAGTTGCAGCGCAACGAGGGCGTGCTGAAGATGATCCGCGCGCGGCTGCACATCGTCGCCGGCCGGCGCGAAGACCGCCTGGTGTTCGACCTGCAGACTGCGGTGGCCGAGAGCTTCGGCTTCAAACCGATCAAGGGCCAGCGCGTCTCCGAGCAGCTGATGCGGCGCTACTACTGGGCGGCCAAGGCGGTGGTGCAGTTGAACCAGATCCTGCTGCTCAACATCGAGGAGCATGTTGCCGGCGAGGACGCGCCGCCGATGCGCCGCCTCAATGAAAACTTCTTCGACCGCGGCGGCATGATCGAAGTCGCCAGCGACGACCTCTACCTGCGCCAGCCGCACGCCATTCTCGAAACCTTCCTCGTTTATACGCAGGAAGTCGGCGTCAAAGCGCTTTCGGCGCGCACGCTGCGCGCGCTCTACAACGCGCGCCACGTGATGAATGCGAAGTTCCGCAGCGACCCGGCGAACCGGGCCTGCTTCATGGCCATCCTGCGCCAGCCCGAAGGCCAGACGCACGCGCTGCGGCTGATGAACGAGACCTCGGTGCTCGGCCGCTATCTGTGGGTGTTCCGCCGCATCGTCGGCCAGATGCAGCACGACCTGTTCCATGTCTACACGGTCGATCAGCACATCCTGATGGTGGTGCGCAACGTGCGCCGCTTCTTCATCGCCGAGCATGCGCACGAGTACCCGTTCTGCTCGCAGCTCGGCGCCGATTTCGAGCGGCCCTACGTGCTTTACGTGGCCGCACTCTTTCACGACGTGGCCAAGGGCCGCGGCGGCGACCACTCCACAATCGGCGCCAGCGAGGCGCGGCGCTTCTGCCGCGATCACGACGTGCCCGCGGACGACGCCCGGCTGATCGAGTTCCTGGTGCGCCGCCACCTGACGATGAGCCACGTCGCGCAGAAGGAAGACCTGTCGGACACTGCGGTCATCGCGTCGTTTGCCAAGGTGGTCGGCGATGCGCGCACGCTGACGGCGTTGTACCTGCTGACCGTGGCCGACATCCGCGGCACCAGCCCGAAGGTCTGGAATGCCTGGAAGGGCAAGCTGCTCGAAGACCTGTTCCGCCTGACGCTGCGCGTCATCACGGCCGAAGGCGGCGCCCCGCCGAGCGCCGAAACCGAAGTCGAGTCGCGCAAGGCCGAGGCGCGTGCGCTGCTGGCGCTGGCTTCGCAGTTGCCGAACACCGAGAAGCCGCTGTGGGAGACGATGGACCTCGGCTACTTCATGCGCCACGACCCGGTCGATCTGGCCTGGCATGCGCGTGTGCTGTGGCGCCACGTGAAGACCACGCGGCCGGTGGTCAGCGCGCGCGCGTCGCCGGTCGGCGAAGGCCTGCAGGTGCTCGTCTATGCACCCGATATGTCCGACTTGTTCGCACGCATCTGCGGCTACTTCGACAACGCCGGCTTCTCGGTGCTCGACGCCAAAGTGCACACCTCACGCAACGGCTACGGCCTCGACACCTTCCAGCTCGTGCACCCGCAGATCGACGAGGGCGACCAGACCGCCTACCGCGATCTGATCTCGCTGGTCGAGACGCAGCTCGTCGGCGCGCTGACGCACACCGGCCCGTTGCCCGAGCCGCGGCGCGGGCGCGTTTCACGGCGCGTCAAGAGCTTCCCGGTGACGCCGCGTGTCACGCTGCGCCCCGACGAGCGCGCGCAGCGCTGGATCCTCTCGGTCAGCGCCAGCGACCGCACCGGCCTGCTCTACGCCATCGCACGCGTACTCGCCAAACACCGCATCAACCTGCTGCTGGCCAAGATCAGCACGCTCGGCGAGCGTGTCGAAGACACCTTCCTCGTCGATGGCGCGCCGCTGCAGCACAACCGCACGCAGCTCGCCATCGAGGGCGAGTTGCTCGACGCGTTGGCGCCGCCGGTGGCGGCATGACGTTGAAGAGCCTCACCGCCGAAGACCTGACTTCGCAGCCCGGCGCCTTCGACACCATCATCGACGCGCGCTCGCCGGCTGAATTCGCCGACGACCACCTGCCCGGCGCCGTCAACTGGCCGGTGCTCGACAACGACGAGCGGCGCGAGGTCGGCACCGCGGACAAGCAGGTCTCGCCGTTCGACGCGCGCAAGACCGGCGCCGCCCTGGTTGCGCGCCGCATCGCCGACCTGCTAGACCGCGAGCTGCGCGACAAACCGCGCGAGTGGCAGCCGCTGGTCTATTGCTGGCGCGGCGGCAAGCGCAGCGGCACGCTGGCCTGGTTCCTCGGCCAGATTGGCTTTCGCACGCATGTCCTGCAAGGCGGCTACAAGGCCTTTCGTGAACAGGTGCGAGCGCAACTCGAGACCCTGCCCGAGCGTTTCGACTTCACCGTCATCGCCGGGCGCACCGGCAGCGGCAAGACGCGGCTGCTGCAAGCGTTGCAGGGCCAAGGCGCGCAGGTGCTCGACCTCGAAGCGCTGGCCAAGCACCGCGGCAGCGTGCTCGGCGGGTTGGAGCACGACCCGCAGCCGACAC
>JANMHY010000462.1:0-2611 GCA_031375525.1 Burkholderiales bacterium | reverse complement strand
CGCCGGCAAGATGGCCGGCGCTGCCGTTGCCGCCGGAGCCGTAGTTGATCTTCGCCGGGTTCTTCTTCAGGTAGGCAACGAGTTCGCGCATGTTCGTGATGCCCAGGCGCTGCGCCGCCTCCGCGTTCATCACCAGCACGTTCGGCACCTGCGCGACGAGCGTGATCGGCGTGAAGTCGGTCAATGCGTTGTAGGGCATCTTCGAATACAGCCACGGATTGATCGCATGCGTGGCCACCGCGCCCATGACGATCGTCGCGCCGTCGGGTGCGGCCTTGGCCGCTGCATCGGCGCCGATGTTGCCGCCGGCCCCGGGGCGGTTGTCCACGATCACCGTGCCCAGCGTGTCCTTGACCTTGTCGGCCAACGCGCGTGCCGCGATGTCGAGCGGGCCGCCGGCCGGGTAGGGGACGATCAGGCGGATCGTCTTGCCTTGCTGCGCCCATGCGGGCAGCGTTGCGGCGGTGGCGGCAAGCAGGACGTGGCGGCGGCGCATGCGGATCGACTCCGAGACGAACGGTGCGCCAGTCTAGGCGCTCGCCCGCCGGTCGCGCCCGCCGCGGTCACAACGATTTCATGTACTGCGTCAGGTCGGCGATCTGCTGTGGGCTCAACCCGAGCGAGCGCCTGCTGTTGTAGATTTGGCCGACGTCTTCGAGCGTCGCCGCCGAGCCATCGTGGAAGTACGGCGCGTGTTGCCAGACGCCACGCAGCGGCGACGTGCGGTACATCTTGCTCGCCGAGCGCGACGCATAACTCGGCGACTCGGGTTCGGCCATCGAATCGGCAGGCGGGTGCAGCGTCGTGTTGGCGTCGGTGAAGTGCTTGCCGCTGTGGCAGGCGACGCATTGGCCGGCGCCCTCGAAGACCCGCTTGCCACGCGCAGCGGCCACCGGGTCGAAGCTGCCAGCCGGCGCCTTCGGCGCCTTCAGCGACAACTGATAGGCCTGCAACGCGGGCAACTTGCTGCTGACCAGATCCTGCGTGCCATTGGTGATGTTCAAGTTCAATCGCGGCTCGGTCACGGTGCCTTCGCCGCCCATCTCCGCCACCGCGACATAACGGTTCCAGTAGGCGGGATCGGTGCCGTCGCCGGTGAAGGTCACGCTGTGGATGCCGTCCAGGCCATAGGCCGGTGGAATTACCACCGGCTTGTTGAGGCCGTCGACGTTGTGCCGCGGATCGAACTTGCCCGCGCCCCACGAGTTGAACACCGCCTTCATCGCCGGTGGGACGGCCGGCGACAAGGCGATGATCGCGCCCGGGTTCAGGTCGCGGTTGGCCCAGCCGTCGAGGCGCTTGCCGATGCCGGGTGCGAACGAGTTGTCGACCGTCGAGTGGCAGAGCGCGCAGGTGATGCCGATGCGGGCCAGCCGGTCGACGCCGTTGACCGTCTCGACCGTGCCCTTCAAGCCGACCACCGCATCGAGCTTGAGCAGGGCGATGGTCGTCGCCGGGCTCCGCAGGTCGATGCTGCCGTTTTGGATGCCCGCGACCACCGCCGCCGGCAGCGCTTCGGCGTCGACCTTCAGGCCGACCGACAGCGCCGTCAGCGGATCGACCGCGGCGCTGATGACTTCATGCAGGCGCAGCACATCGGTCCACTGTCGTTCGTCGCCGAAGGTGTCGAAGCGGAAGATCTGCCGGCCCTGCTTGACCAGCCTGCCATGCCCGGCCAGCGCGGCTTCCTGGTCCATCGCATCGTCGGCGGAACCACCGCCGCAGGCTGTCACGAGCGCGAGCGCGGCGCCGACCGTGCTGGTCAACAACCAGCGCTGGATGCAGGGAGCGTGCTTGTTCATGATCGATTCCTTTGCCGGCGCGCACAAGGCGCTGCCGGCCGACAATGCGCGCGCACAGACGGCATGTCTGTGCGCTGGCGTACTCAGACAGATTCAGGCCACGAATGCGCCCGGCACCGGCGCTTGCCCGAGCGCCTGGCGCAGGGCCGCCCAGTGCATCGCTTCGTCGCCGAGGATGCTCGCGGCGACGCGGGCCAACTCGCGGTCGCCGAACAGCGGCACCGCGCCCAGGTACGCACTGACCGCGCCTTGCTCGAGCTTGGCCGCGAAGCGCAGCACATCGGCCTGCGACTTGAGTTGCTCGAGCGGAAAGTCGTACTTCGGCTTGGCCACCGCGGGCTTGGCGCCGAGTTGCTCGACCGTCTTGGCCAGCACCGCGGCATGGGCCTTGTGATGGCCCTGAAACGTCAGCGCGAGATCGAGCGCGGGCTTTTGCAGCAGCTTGCTGTCGGCGCCGAGCTGGTAAGCGGCGACGGCTTCGAGTTCGGCGCCGAGCGCGGTGTTGAGGATCTGCGCATCGCCCGGGCCGGCGTCGCCGGCCTTGGCCGCGAGCGCGTGGTTGCCGGCGAGCAGCGCTACCGCGGCGCCGGACAGCACGCCCGTGGATCGTCCGAGGAACAGGCGGCGCGCCGCGATCGGGGTGGGCATCAACAGGAAGGCCATGGTGATCTCCGTGCGCCGGTCAAAACCGGCAAGGTGTTGTGAATGAAAGTTTCATACGTTGAAGGCTTAGCCAGCTACGGCGGCCCCGAGTCATGCGTGCACATTCGTAAGGGTGTGGGCGAAGCGTTGACAGGGGCACGCGCGGG
>JANMHY010000448.1:0-5504 GCA_031375525.1 Burkholderiales bacterium | reverse complement strand
GTGGTCGCCGAAGCGCCTCGTGATCCTCGAATTCCCGAGCGGGGAACGGGCGCAGGCCTGGATCGACTCGCCCGAATACGCGCCGGCGCGGCGCTTGCGCCAGGCATCGGCGCGTTCGAACCTGATCGTCACCGAAGGAGTTCCCACATGAAGACGCATACCAAGCGCCTCGGCCTCGTGAAGAAGCGCGAGGACATGACGCACGAGCAGTTCACCAAGCACTGGCTCGGCGTGCACGCCGGGCTATGCGCCAAGCTGCCGGGCCTGATGCGCTACTCGGTCAATTTGGTCGACAAGCAGCGCTTCCCGAAGTTCGGCTACGACGGCTTCTCCGAGCTATGGTTCGACGACGAGCAGGCTCTGTGGGCCTCGCTCGAGAGCCCCGAGGGCAAGACGCTGCTGGCGGACCTGCCGAATTTTGCGGGCAGCATCGAGCCGATCATCTCCGTTGAAACTCCGGTGATCTGGCCATGAATCAACTGCAAGGCAAAGTCGCCATCGTCACCGGCGCGGCGGGCGGATTCGGCGAAGGCATCGCACGCCTGTTCGTTGCCGAAGGCGCGAAGGTGCTGATCGCCGACCTCGACGGCGACAAGGCGCAGACGGTGGCCGCCTCACTCGGCGCCGCCAACGCGCGCGCGGTGCGCTGCGACGTCTGCAAGCGTGCCGACATCGACGCCGCCGTGAAGGCCTGCGTCGATGCTTTCGGCGCACCCGACATCGTCGTCAACAACGCCGGCACCACGCACAAGAACCAGCCGATGCTGGACGTTGATGAGGCGACCTTCGACCGCGTCTTCGCGGTCAACGTCAAGTCGATCTATCACATGACGAAGGCGGTGCTGCCGCTGATGCGCGAGCGCAAGAATGGCTCGATCATCAACATCGGCTCGACCGCCGGCATCCGGCCGCGGCCGGGCCTCAGCTGGTACAACGCCAGCAAGGGCGCGGTCAACGTGCTGTCGAAGTCGATGGCGGTCGAACTCGGCCCCGACAACATCCGCGTCAACGCGGTCTGCCCGGTGATGGGCGCGACCGGGCTGATCGAGCAGTTCCTCGGCACCGCCGACACGCCCGAAGCGCGCGCCAAGATCGTCGCCGGCATCCCGCTGGGCCGCATGTCAACACCCGAAGACGTAGCGCAGGCGACGCTCTACCTGGCAAGCGATGCCGGGTGCTTCATCACCGGTGTCGAGTTGCCGGTGGATGGTGGGCGCACGATCTAGCGGTCGTCAGGAGTGCACGCTTTTAGCTACGGCGAGTGTTGCGGTTGGGTCGAGAAGGGACGGCCGTGGCGGTCCGCTGTACGCGCTGCCTGGCGTGCTCACGCGCGAAGCGAAACGACTTTACCGCCCTTACGCAAGACGTCCAGATGATCAGCCCATGCCTGCATCATCCTGCGTCGCGCCGGCAGGTGCTCGGCGTGGTTGTACGCCGCCTTCACCGCGTTGCGCTCGGTGTGCGACAGTTGCCGCTCGATCACGTCCGACGGCCAGCCGCATTCGTGCAGCAGCGTCGATGCCATGCCGCGGAAACCATGTGCGGTGATCATCGTGCGGTCGTAGCCGAGCCGCCTCAGCGCCGCATTGACGGTGTTCTCGCTCATCGGTTCGCCGTTGGTGCGCACGCCAGGAAAAACCCATGACGAATGCCCCGTGAGCGGTTGCAACTCGCGCAGGATGCTCACGGCCTGGGTGGCCAACGGCACGATGTGCGTTACGCGGCCCTTCATCTTGGCAGCGGGAATGCGCCACTCCGCAGCGTCGAGGTTGATCTCGCTCCATTCGGCGCGACGCAGTTCTCCAGGTCGTACGAAGAGCATGGGTGAAAGTGTCATCGCGCACTTGGTGATGAAGCCGCCCTCGTAGGCTTCAATATCGCGCAACAAGCGTCCGACCTCGCGCGCATCGGTCAGCGTCGGGTAGTGCTCAGGTTTCCAGGGTGTGAGCGCGCCGCGAAGGTCGCGGCTCGGGTCGCTCTCAGCGCGACCAGTGGCGACAGCGTAGCGGAACACTTGACCGCAGTTCTGCTGAACGCGGTGGGTCGTTTCGATCGCGCCGCGTTCTTCGACGCGTCTGAGCAAGCTCAGCAGTTCAATCGGTCGAATGGTGTTGATGGGTTTCGCGCCGATCCAGGGGAACACGTCTTGCTCGAGCCGCCGAATGATCTTGCTCGAATGCGATGGCGCCCAGGTCGGCACGTTCTTGCCGTGCCACTCACGCGCGACCGCTTCGAAGGAATCGATGGGCGGCAAGCCGACCGTGACGCGTTGTGCTGGCAACAACGCGAGAGATTTTGCGGTTCCTGGAGATCGTATGGGAAGTGCTGCGACAAGAAAAAAGCCCTAGAGCATTGATTTGCCTAGGGCTTTCGGACTTCACGAGATTTTTTGGGACATCCGTGGATGTCGAATTGGTGGAGACGAGGAGGATCGAACTCCCGACCTTCGCATTGCGAACGCGACGCAGCATGCACAACGCAGCGATACGGACCGCTATGAATCCATACAAATCAAAGACTTAGGCTAGACTGTCCATAACGTCGCATCACGTTGTTTTACTGCTCCCATTCCCCGAGCATTCCCCCAAATGCATGCGACGGTCTTATCTAGGACCAACAAATGGGCAACAACGACCCCGCCGCTGCGGCGATCATCGCGGCGCTGAAAGCCCCTGACCTCACCGTCGCGCAGCGGGAGTCTTTGGTGGCTGCCCTGCAGACCGTGCTCGGCGCGCCAACACTACCGGCGCCGCCGGCCGACGACGTACCGCGGGCCGGTGAGCGCGTCCGCTTGACGAAGACCGCCGTCGCTGCGCTCCCGTTGCCTGCGACCGGCGAGCGCATGGTGTACGACAGCGAGACGCCGCAACTGGCTGTTCGTTTGCGACCCGGTGGGCGCAGCTACATCGTGATCCTTTGGGATCGCGAGCGGCAGCGTAAGACGACCCGGACGCTCGGCAAATGCACCGCACTGACGCCCGAGCAGGCACGGAACCAGGCCCGGGGAATAGTCGCCCGAGTCGCGGGCGGCGAAGACATCAGACGCGAGCGCGACGACAGCATGACGGTCCGCCAGTTGCTGCAGGCGTGGCACCGCGAGAAGCACAAGACGGCACGCACCGCGGACGAACTCCGCGACAAGGTTTTGCACTACTTGGGCAAGCTGGCCGATCGACCGGCGCGCGAGATTGAGCGCGAGGACATCGGACGCATCCACCACGAGATCGCAACCAGAGCACGCAAGCGTGTGTTCAAGCGCGTGGACGACGTGGTGGTGCCAGTCGAAGTAGGCGAGGAAGGACTGCCGGCGACGGCCGACAAGTGGCGGTCCGCGCTCGCCGCGGTCTATGCATGGGGCATGCGTAAGGGGCTGGCGCGCAGCAACCCTTGCGAGGGCATAGGGCATGCGTTTGATGCGAAGAGGGCTGCCCGCACCAACTACCTGCGCGGGGACTCTCTGCTGCGATTCTGGCGAGCGTTGGC
Organism: Burkholderiales bacterium; assembly: GCA_031375525.1. Taxonomy (GTDB): domain Bacteria; phylum Pseudomonadota; class Gammaproteobacteria; order Burkholderiales; family Burkholderiaceae_C; genus CADEEN01. The sequence continues at coordinate 2,021 of JANMHY010000448.1, read as the reverse complement.
GGCAGATTCGGACGGCGAGACGCGCGACGCAATCAAGCTGATGTTGTTCACCGGGCAGCGTCGCGGGAACGTGCTCACGATGCAATGGGCGGACGTTGACTTGGCGGCCGGCGTGTGGAGTCTCGGCGCGCGCCAGACCAAACAAGCGAAGGCGCAGACCACGCCGCTGGTGTTGCAGGCGATCAAGATTCTTCAGCGTCGAGAACGCGACGCGGGGACGAAGTGGGTGTTCCCGGCAACCCGAGCCCGCGAGGGTGCCGAGGTGGGCGCGATGAGCGAGACGCGCCTGCGTGACGCATGGGCGCGAATCTGCGCGGCCGCCGGCATCGAAGACCTACGCCCGCACGATCTCCGGCACACGTCGGGATCGTGGCTGGCGCGCCTGGGCGCGAGCGAGGCGGTCCGCCAGAAGGCGCTCGGGCACCAAACCCCCGCGATGGCCGCGCGGTACTCACACCTCGAACTCGATCCTGTGGCCGCCGCACTGCAAAAGGTGGCACATGCGATCGAGGCCGAGGCTACGAAGCCGGCGAAGCGCAAGTTCAAGACGACGGGGGCGCAATCATGAGACGCGGACGAGGGGCAGCGCGGACCATGTGGCGCGCAATCGCGGATCGGGAACTTACCCACGATGTGCAGCAATGGCTCGTTAGCGTCGCTGAAGCAATCCTCGACGCCGACAGCAAACAGAACGACAAACTCCGCTATGCCGCGATCGTCGATGCCTGCGGACTGGCAGGGCGACACGATCCTGAAGCCGATTTCATTCGCACCGTGGTGTTGACCGTCGACCATACAAGCGACCTGATTGAAAGGGGCAACCAATACGTGCCGGCTCGCCCACTACGCAAAGGCGAGCGGAACGAGAGGCGCAGGGACGCCGTTAGGAGGGCGCTCCTGGGCGAAAAACCGCTCGACCCCCCGACCGACGCCGCGCTCGACAAACGAATCGCACGGGCGCTCGCAGGACGCGACGCGTAGCACCCGACGCAAACCCCGGAGTAACCGGGGCGACAGCGGCAGCGCGTTTAGGGATATTCCGATCCCATACCGGGACGCATCTAGCGAACCGGGGTCCACCGGGATCGCACTGTGAATATCAAAACCCCATCGACTGATCCGCTGCTGACCGAGCAGCAGGCTGCTGTGCTGCTCGACGTGAAGCCGGGCACTTTGCAGGTGTGGCGCTCTACCAAGCGCTACCCGCTGGCGTTCGTCAAGGTCGGCAGGAACGTCCGCTACCGACGCAGCGCCATCGAAGCGTTCGTTGACGCGCGCACGCTGGCCGCATGAGTCTCGCCCCGCGCACCGTCCGCGTCGTGATCGGCGGGACAGTCATCGTGCGCCCGCGCCGCGTGTACCACGTGCCACTGACGCCATTTCGCGACGCATCTTCACTCTGGTCCGCGGTAGCCCGCGGCGAGTTTCCGACGCCCGTGCGAGGCGATTGGGGCTGCGGCTGGCCGCGTCAAACGATCGAAGCCTGGCGCGCTCGGCGCGGCTTGAAGTAACACCCACCCCCCACACGAACGACCGCCCCGGAACCATTGCAGCGGACACCGGGGCGGTCGAGAGGAACAAGCAGATGAAGTCTACCGACGCGTACGCCTCGGCGCAACCGGTGTGCCCGGGCTGCGCCACGAGCATCCAACCCGGCCTAGCGATGGGCCTGCGCGTGGGCCGCATCGTGCCCGTGTGCGTGTCGTGCTACCGCCGCGCGCAGTCGTCGCCGATTTTCGAACGGCAACTGACGTGCGCCGCGATGACGGGCGTGACATTGCCCGACGTGCAGCGCCTATTCGCAAAGATCGGTGCGCACACCGTGCCGACGACGGCCGAGGGATTCGACGCAGCGCTCGGGCGGCAGCCCGGTAGTGCCGATGCGGCGCTTGGCGGCGGGGCGCCGCGATGAGCGCGGCGCAAGGCGACATCCGCCTCGGGCTTCGTTGCGCCGCGTGCGGCACGACCGAGTTCACAGCGCGCGCCGGGGTCATCGAAACTCACGTGCGGACGGGCACCGT